>JAFDIX010000862.1 GCA_019307805.1 Deltaproteobacteria bacterium
GGTCTGGGGAAACTCGCCGTTCAACAGACGCTTATGCCATTCCTGTTCGGTGCGCTGCATTTCGTCGAGGATCTTGAGTTGTTCGAGCATGGATTCGCCATTGACCAGGATGCCCATAGAACTGAATTCGAAGCTGCGATTCAGTAAAGGATTCCAGGCGAAGATATCGCCGTTCAGACCGATCTTACCGTTACCGGTGGGGGTAACCCAATCGTCGTAGTCCGGGGCGCGGCCGTCGTGGATCGTGCCGTCGGGCAGCTCGCCGCCGATACCGATGACAAATACGGCGCCGAGTTCTTTGCAGATGGCGTCTTCCCGCTGCCGGGGATTCAGATCCGGGTAACGCTCCTGCAGTTCTTCGGTGTGGACAAACTGGATTTCTTCGGGAAGGATCGGTTCGATATTGGAATATTTGCGGAAGACGGCTCGTTCCGTATCGAGCATAATGCTGTAGATCTTGCGGACGATGTCTTTGAGAAAATCGAGATTACGCTCGTCGGGCCGCATGATGCGCTCCCAATCCCACTGATCGACGTAAATCGAATGCAGATTGTCCAGGCATTCCTCGTCGGGCCGAATCGCAATCATATCGGTATATAAACCTTCACCGGGCTCGAAGTCGTAATCGGCGAGAACCATGCGTTTCCATTTGGCCAGCGAAAACAGCATCTCGGCCGTGGCGTAGTTATCGTCTTTGATTTGAAATGACGCCTTGGCTTCGACGCCGTTGAGGTCGTCATTGACGCCGGAGCCTTTCCGTAAAAACACCGGTGCGGAAATCCGCTGTAGGTTCAGGGCCTTGGCCAGGTTGTCCTGGAAAAAATCCTTGATGAACTTGATGGCTCGTTCGGTTTCGCGTAACGAAAGCAGCGGTTGATAATTTTCGGCGATATACAAATCCGGCATCTAGTTTTACCTCCTGGGTTCGATGAATTTTCTCAAAAAATTTTATCCCTGCGTAAGGATTACGTTTACTCTTTCCTGTCAGCGTCGAGACTTTATACGCGAAACGGTTTGGTTTGTCAAGGGCGCCAAAGGCGGGACCAATTCACTTTGACGACTTCTCGAAAGCTCATATCTCGAAATCGGCGAATTCGCTCGGTTTTCATTACCTCGCCGTTGAGATGGAACGTGATTTGCAGGGACCACAGGCTATCGAGGCTGGAGGGCTGGATGCCATAGCGCATATCCATAAATTCCACCACGTGTGCGTCGTGTCGCCTTCGATAGACCGGGCGGGTCTGGCCCATGGCGAACCATTCGAACGTTTTGGCTTCGTCGAACTGCCGTGCTTTTTCAGTCCAGGAATTGCTACGTATGGTCTTGTGGTTGATGTGGGGCTTGGCCCGGAAAAGCAGATTGACGCGGGCGGCGGCCCAGGTGGTGTCATCCCGGTAGGTAATCCGCCAGAGGAAGATGGTGCCGATCTGGGGATAGGCCTGGTATTGGCCTGTGGCTGTTTTCTCCGGGAAGTGTTTCTGCATGGTTTGGATGGCCATGGTTTTCATAACACCGCCGGTAAGGATGTAGGCCGTACTGAGACCGAAACCGATCCACCCGGTGATCAGGGTAATCTTGCGGGGATTGGATTTGAGTTTGCGAATGACGTAACAGGCGGCCAAAGTAAGAATCAAAGCGGGGGTGTAAAAGATATCGATAATAGGCATAAAGTCAAGAGCGAAGCGGCGGTCGGTAAAGGGAGCCAACAGTTGCGTGCCGTAACTGGTGGTCCAGTCCAAGAGGGAATGGGTCAGCAGGGCGATAAACACGCAGGCGTATAAAAGAGCGAAAGGCTGGGGAGATTTGGAGGAGCGTCGGAACCGCCGCCAAAACAGCGTGATAAATAGAGACAATACAGGCACCATTACGAGCGAATGGCTTAGGCCGCGATGGATAACGGTTCGGGTGAAATCGTCGGTTTCCCTGCCGCTGAGGGTCATAAGCGGCTGAATAAATATGTCGAAATCAGGTACGATACCGGCAAAAGCGGCTAGCCATGTGGCGTCTTTGCCGATTCGCTGCCGAAAGCCCAACTGAGCGGTGGCGGCGCCTAAAAGTCCCTGAGTAATCGTATCCATTGGTTCCCATCTCAACTGCACTGCGTCGCATAAAATCCTTACTTCCTGCATTTTATTATATAAGGATACACTTGAATCTGCGAATAAACAGTTCTACAATGTTATAATATGAATAGTTTGCG
>JAFDIX010000863.1 GCA_019307805.1 Deltaproteobacteria bacterium
CTGCCCCTGCGGTGCGGTGTATTACGAATTCCCATTGTCAATGCTCATATAGTGTGGAATATATAGCAGGTATGACCTATGGCTTGACAAGGGTTAGAAAATTATGGGAAAGGAAAGAATCACTAAACTCGACTGAAACTGTAAGGATTAGAGGAAAGGGGGTGAGGATCTCTCGACATTCGAGTATGGATTATAGACGACTGTGGCTTTTGAATAACAAGGGAACAACCAATCACGGCATTTGAAAGGAGGTCAAAATGAAGAAGCAATGGCTAAAAACGGTTTTCATCTGTCTGGGAATTATTGTCTTCTCGGTAGGCGCCGCTCAGGGCGAGGTGAAACAGCTTTCCATGGGAACCGCCACGGTAGGCGGGATCTTCTACAACCTGGGGGCCCCCATCACCCAGTGTGTCAACAAGGCCCTGCCGGAGGTCAACATCACCGCCGAATTCACCCAGGGCTCCACGGAGAATCTTCGACTCATTCAGCAGAAGAAGATGGAAATGGCCATTATCACCCCCATGATCGGGACCTTTTCCGCCAAGGGGATCAAGATGTTCAAGAAGAGCGGCAAGGTGGACTTCCGGGTGGTGGTGCGCCTGCTGCCCAACGCCAATGTGTGGGGGGTGCTCAAGAAATCCAAAGTGAACAGCATCTCCGAACTCAGGGGAAAGAAAGTGGGCGTGGGCCCGGCCTCCGGCGGCCTCGGTGTTGTTGCCCGGAGCCAGCTTAAGGCCAACGGTCTCAATTTCAAGAAGGATCTCAAACCCTATTTCCTGGGTGCCGGTTCCATGGCCGAGGCCCTGAAGGATGGAACCATAGAAGGATGTATTTTGACCATGGAACTGGCCAAGCAGGTGGCCATGACCCATCCCCTTAAGGTTCTTCCCTGGGATGAGGCGACGGTCAAGAAATTTACCACAGAAAATCCCTATTTCGGCAGATATGAGTATCCCCCCAATACCTTTAAGGGCGTGGATTATCGTGTGCTGACCGTGGATAACGGCATCCAGCTCATCTGCCAGACCGATATGGACGACGAACTGGTCTACAAACTGGCAAAGGCCATCATAGAAAACCTGGGCTGCATGCGGAAAATCTATGAGCCGGCAAAGGCCCTGACTCCGGAATGGGCGGCCTCTCAACTGGCCAATACATTCCATCCCGGCGCGGTCAAGTACTTCAAGGAAAAGGGTCTCCAGTAACAAACAGTAGTCCTTATGGAAGAGACCGGCACACCCTGCCTTTCCATGAAAGGGAAGGCAGGGTGTGTTACAGTATCAGTATGGTAAAGAGTCGGGAGATAAATGATGACCGAGGCAAAAGAGGCCAAGAAAGAGAAATCTGTTCTTCGTAATGTTGTCGGGAAATGGATCGCCATATGTTTTACCCTCTTTGTGATGTATTCCATGGCCACCTTCTCCATTCAGGAGATGAAACAATTCAGTCTTTTTCTCGGCTTTACCCTGGCGGTCACCTTTATTCGCCATCCCATGGACCCCAAAAGGCCCAATTTCAGGCCCTTCATCATTATTGATTTCATATTGGCCCTGCTGAGCTTTTCCATTGCCGCCTATATCTGGATCGACTACTGGGAATTCATCTTTCGTGTAGGCATTCCGACCCATCTGGACATTGCATTCAGCATACTGGCCGTTCTCCTGGTCTTTGAGGCCACCCGTCGCACCGTGGGTTGGCCCCTGCTCATTATTGCCTTCGTATTTCTCATCTACACCTTTTTCGGACAATACCTGCCGCCTCCCCTGTCACACAAGGGCTATGATATCTCAAGAATCGTCACGACCCTTTTTATGACAAAGAACGGGATCTTCGGCATTCCCCTGAAGGTGACCACCCACTATATCTTCCTGTTCATCGCCTTTGGTGCCTTTTTCAGTATCTGCGGAGGGACGCAGTTCTTTGTGGACATTGCCACGGCAATATTCGGGAAAATGAGAGGGGGGCCTGCCAAGGTCTCCATTGCCGTGAGCGGCATGATGGGGACCATCTCCGGTAGTGCGGTGGCCAATACCGTCACCACCGGGACCTTCACCATTCCGCTCATGAAACGGATCGGTTTCGAACCCCATGTGGCAGGCGCTGTGGAGGCCACGGCCTCTACGGGCGGCGCCCTCATGCCGCCGGTCATGGGAGCGGCCGCCTTTATCATGGCGGAATTCCTGGGGGTTCCCTATATTGA
>JAFDIX010000864.1 GCA_019307805.1 Deltaproteobacteria bacterium
TCTTTTTTGATTCACGGATATCAATTGAGTAATTAATCAAGGTCCATGTTTGGACGATAATCAGGTCATCTAAGATATCGTAGACAACAAAATAGGCGGCGGGAGGGAAAAACCTTTGCTGGAAACCGGGGAAGAAAAGGGTCACAAAATAGAGCAATAAGGAAGAGCCGGTCAGAAAAAGGATGTCCCTCTTGATTCGGTATTCAAATGTCGCCCTCGGGCTGAGCATGTGATAGAGCAAATAGAAGAATATGAAACAGATGCCGGAAAGCCCGTACAGAAAGAAATATGGCTTCTGGTTGTATACCCCTCTAAAGGCTTCTGACATCTGAATGGCCGTTAGAAAATTACTCTTGGTGAAGGATGTGATGATTGTAAAACAGGAGATGTTAAAAAAGACGAAGAGGCACAACCCGAAAATCAGATGTGCATAATGACTATTGGCAATAGAAAGAGGCTTACTTGTCGCGATCTTTGAGAATGGCAAATTCCCTTTCTCTAAATCGTCAATATTCAACTTCTAAGCCCTCCTATTGACCATTCAATTCAATTTGAGCACCTTGCGGTTCAGGCTATAGGTGGAGCTGACACGTCTCAACTCTCTGACAAAGGGGATGCTGGTGGGTTTGTAAAACTGAATGGTTTCAGGCAAATAGTCAGCTTCATATAGGGGAATATCGTAGTACGTCTTCCCCTTAACAGCCCTTCTTCCACTAAACTTGGAGGTAGCCGCGTTTTCAAAAATGACCTGGTCCGCGCTGTCATAACGATAATGATCTTTGTAGAGCCATTTATAGAAAGACTTACGGTCGGAAGGAGCTCTCATCTTGTAGGGTTTTTTCCCCTTTAATGAATAGGCATAATAATACTTGACACCCATAACCTCGGGATGCCCATCGCCGTCAATATCAAACACATCAAAATGATTGGATTTATTTCTGTAGGTCACCACCTGACTCAAAAATTTCTCATCCGAAGGCAACATCTGCCGCAATTCCGAAATATGGCCGGCATTGACATGGGTGCAACCGTGGGACATAGGTCCCCGGCTGAGCAACCAGAGATGTGGGTAAGGTTTTCCATGAAGTCGTTTTTCCGTGTGTCGATATTGAACCAGAGGCTATGGAAGGAATTGTGGAGTGTTTTACCCACATGCATATAGGGTATCCATGGCAAATATCCGTAACAGGGGATATCGGGGATGTGGTCCACCCTTTTGGTACGCTGGTGTACACACAAAGAGCGTTTGCCTGGACAAGGGTACAAAGGGATTTCATCGTCTTCGAATTTGGCAAATTCATTGAGAGTTCCAACAGGATAGATGGCCGTGAATTCGTAGAAATCAAGGATGTCCCCTTTGAATGGGTAAATATTCCCCGTGGCGGTTTTGAAGAGATCTACCGAAGAAAGGTAAAACCGCTCCCAGGATTCCTCGTCCTTGGACTTCCCATACAGGCCGTGCAGATTCAGTACATTTTGAAGTTTAGTTTTCAGTGGAATGGACAGCTCGGTTACCGTTATTCTCGTTGGCAACATCTGGTTGATGAGATCCCGGCCCTCTGTTGAAGAAAGTTTCTTCCCTTCCAGGGGACCCAAAAGAGAAGACCATTCACGCATCCGCTGATCAAAATTGATTTTGATGTGGAATACTTTTCCCGGGTTAAGCTTTTTGAGCATCTCCAGGCTGATCTTTCGATACTGCTCCTTGCTCATGCTCGTTTTCTTGGTCACCATCTCTTGGATTTTTTCATCCGAGATAATCCGGCTGAATCTTTCGAAGCCCATATTTTGACTCAGAGACATTTTGGAATCCCGTATGAGTTCATCGTAAATACGGTATCTTAAGGCCAGATCTGCGATATACTCGTCGATTATATGATCGGACAGTTCAATGGTAACCCGGAGTTGATTTCCCCGCCCCAGATGGATATGTATCCGCTTTGGATCCTGACAGCGAGGGGCAAACCCCGTATAAAATGAAGGCTCCAACCGGTAGAAAAAGACCCCTGGCGGATCGTCGGCCATCTCTTTTTTCCCGTCGAGATCATTTTCCGATGTCATGGCCACAGTTACGTCAAGAATGCCGGCAAAACAGAGTATGGATATTATAAGGAATGTTAATTTGAGGTAACAAAAGCCAAAATCTTTCTTTTTCATAAACAAGTCATCCTTGCACACGGGCAGTTTCCCGCTTTTTGTATTCCCGGATCAAAACCGGAACGATGAGGATCCACAGGATGATCAACCCGATGACCATGTAGTTGATCCGGATGGCCGTGACAGTCATGATTGTCCCCAGGCCAATAATGATTGCCCCTATTCCACCTTTCGCAAAACGGTATATAAACATGTCAATGACCGCTTTGCCTTTGTATTTTTCAATATAGCTCAAAGGAATGTAGAGGATTTCTTTGGCTGAACGAAACACCGAATAGGTCAAACTCTTGTTGGCCACCCTCGTGCCAAACAAGATTGCCATGGTGGGAGCAAAGAAAAAGGCCAACGACCCTACTCCCATCAAGGCCGGTACCAATATTAGAGAGAGCAACAAACCAAGAAAATGGAGCATGGGGGCGCTGACGACAAACTGGAGAAACAGCGATACTATGTTTGTCATCCCGTAGAAATTGGCGAGGTAAGCGGTTCGCAAATCCAATTCGCTCACCTGAACCTCCAAAACCTGGTTGAATTGAAGACCGATAAGGGCCGTGACAAACTGACTCATCATGAGCATAATGCAAATTAAGATCAAATACCTGGATTTCAATACAACATCGACCCCTCCCCAAATAGTCGGCTCGCTCTTTTCTTCAAGACCACCTTTAGTGCCTCTTTCCTTTGCATCCTCCTCGATCCCAATGCCTGCCGCATCCTTGGGTTGCGCCCTATGCAAAACCTGATTTCCCTTTGCGTTGGCGTAATTAAACAGCAACACCCCCAACAACAATGCTCCACAGCCGATAAAGAGCAGGTTACTGGAACCGAGTATGGGTGCCAGCTTTGCGGTCATAACGCTTGCCACAATACCGCCGATGGAACATCCCCCTGCCAGGAACCCATAGAGGGTCTTGGCCCGCTTCTCAGAAAAAGAGGCATCACAAAAGGTCCACAATTGTTCAATGAGACCCTGTTTTTGGCCGAAAAATAGAAATAGAACAGCAGGAAGAAGGCGACAGCGACGGCGTTGCTGACAGCGTAGAGCCCGGAAGGTCTGGAAACGCCAACGAACTTATTATAAACCCAAACCACCGCAGCCGTGGCCGCGGCCGAAATAATCCATACGTGGGGCATTTTTGCCGCTCCCCAAGAGGACAAAAAGAGCGACTCACACACCGGTCTTATAAAACTGTAGCTGAACAAGACTAAGAAAAAACAGCCAAACAGTGGCAGGAAGGCTCCCTTATTTTCCCTGGTAGCAGCAATAAACTCCTGATACAATCGCTTTACCCAGTTCATATGCGGACCTCAAAGACCTTTTTCACGGCAGCCACTTAACCTTTTCCTCTAAAGAAAATGGTTGCCCCTGTCTCTCCTTGATTCCCTTATCCAATGCGGCAAGGGCGGGCAAATTCCGCAGGTCACTGTTCCCGACAAATGGACGTGTCTGAAAGAGGTAAAGGTGTCCCTTGACAAAACCATATTCGATATCCCATGGGAGAGGGTTGCCGTCAACGCCCTTTTCAGGTGCAAATTCCAGCCCTATCTTCTCGGCTGCCGCCACAAGTTCAGTGAGCTCTTTGTCTGTCAGCACTCTCTCAGAGCCTGTAGATGGGACCATTTGCGATCCACCTTTGCCGGTCAGCACGAGCATCCGTCGGGAAGGAGATTTGAACTGGGCCAACAACACGGCTTTGCCCTGGTCGTATAGAAGCGTCTCGGCAGGAGAACCGTCCACTGTGCCCCCCACCCCTTCGGCCGTTGCGATGGTCATCTTGGATCGATCACCGGTGTCCACATCCGCAGTGATCAGCACCCCGGACTTTTCCGCTGGAACGGACTCCAGTACCACTATGGAGGGAAATACCAGGTTGGGATCGCTGATAACTGATTGGCGCCATGAAAAAGAGCGGTAGGTGAAGGGGGATGCCCATACCCTCTTGACACCTTCAAGTACATCGGAAAAGGTCATAAGATTGAAGATGGTCAGGTTCAGACCGGCCCCATTGAAATTGGGCATGTCCTCCACATTGGTGTCCGAGCGGACGAAGACCCCGCGCAAACGCTCCTTTTTCCCGTCAACAAAGAGCTCCTGGGCTTCCAAGCCTCCCTTGAGGTCCTGTACAAAGTGAGGAGCAAGGCGGATTTTCCCGATGGAATAACGGATCACATCAAGCCTCGGTTTGATCCATTCGGCCAACTGGGCAGAGGATACCTTGGGATCCTTGATCAGTTTATTGAAAAAGGTGTCGTAGGTCTTACGCACAAAATCGGGAAGAGGGGTCCCGGCCTTTGCAATACCTTTATCTTTTAGCTTCTTTGGCAGCGCCACTGTAGCCTTGGCAAAATGCTCAGCATAAACACCAAAAGGGATCACAAAACCGCGGGCCACTTTGCCCGGGAAGTGGTGCATTAACTCGCCCAAAAAGGCCGCCTTGGGGCCACAGATAGACCCTGAATCCTTTCGTCTGACCTTCTCCAGACCCAGCACATGAGTTTCCCCGAGATTCAGCCGTTTGGCATCTATGGTGAGCCTTACGGAGTGTCCCCTGACGTCGGCATCGCCGCGTCCATCTTAGCGGCTTCCTTCAATATGATACGACCCATAGGCGTTATAACATAAAAAAGTGACTTCCCTTTTACGCTGATAAGTTCCCCGTAAAGGGCATTTAAAAATACGGCATTGGGCACTCCTAAAGCCCTGGCCAATAACTGGACATGAGAAACTACGTTCCCCTCATCCTTTGTAATAATACCGGCCACCGGTTCCAATTCGGCATTGGTTGTCTCTAAGGCCAAGATATTGTCACGGGTATAATCTTCCTTGTCATTAAAAAACATTAAAGGCCCAAAGGCTAATCCCGGATTTAGGTCCCGTACACCTTCAATGTAGGCCTTCCCCAGGATATGATGTTCTAATTCCAACTTGGCCGACAGATGACCCATCAGGGCTTTAATGATGCTGGCATAGCCCATCAGCGGGGATGAGCGTATAATATCATCACTATGAGGTTACTATGGAGGCCTGGGCCCACTCCACCACCCTGGTCCGGTTAAGAATACGGTATGCCTGGCCAATAGTGAGATCAGGGGCCGTGAGCAGTCTGTCCAATGAGGACTTTGCAGACTCATACTCACGATGGGACATGAGCCCCGCGCCATAACTCCCCCCCACTAAATCCTTGAGAATGCTTAAGAGTTCTTTGGCCGACCATTCCCTGCTTAGCTCCATCAAGCGGGTCACAGTTATATGCATCAGCAAATTGGCCGAGACATTCAGATTTATGAGTACTGTCGCCTCTTGAGGCCGGATTTCTTTGGCCGCAACGGTTTCCCTGGATTCCACCACGAGGTCAGCCAGACTGTTGAGCAGGGTCAGGGGCGCTTTTTTTGAGATTTTGAGGATATTTTTAATACGCCGCTTGATACCTTCATCCGATATCTCTGGAAGGTATTCCTTCAGCTGGCCCTTATTGACATGGGTGAGCTGCCTTATTAAGCCAATCAATTGCTTGTAATTCTTTGCGTTTTTCTTGTCCTGGAGATGTTTTTTCTGAAAGTCTTCAATAAGAG
>JAFDIX010000167.1 GCA_019307805.1 Deltaproteobacteria bacterium
CTGCTGAAAAATGGCAGGGATCTGTTTGGGCCTGAAGATCAATAGAAAGGATTTGAACAGAAAGATGACCACCGCCCCCATTTCCCCAAGGAACAGGCTGAATTTCCTGCCCAGGGCCGCGATCGGCAAAAGAAATGGGGTCGGTTTTTCCTCATATTTCATTTCCATAACATTCATTTCCTCAAGGTGTCTTCGTAACCTGGTATACTAACTATAATTATTTCAATTTTCAATAGAGCAAACAGGGGACGTTGTTGAATTTGATGAATTAAATTGCTTCCCTGCTAATTATTTTCGATACAGCAGAAGTAGAAACCCCAACATGCCTTGCCACTTCCGCCAAGGGTATTCCATGATCCTTTACCAATCTGCAAACAATAGCCCGCCTTGCCTCAGAAACGAACCGGCGACGACTTCCTGAGCTAAGCTCCATTATGTTAACTCCCCTCATATTACATATATCCTGGAGAATCTTATCTATTGTTTTCTGTCTTCTGTTTGCCGGTAACTGTCTTTTTACCAGATCCTCAGCCTCTTCGATTATCTGCTCTACAAATTCACCACTACCCAATATCCGTTCATCCGAGAAATCTTGGGCCCCATGCCTTCTCATAGAAATCACATTGGACCAACCACCAAGAGAACGAATCAGCCCTCCACCCACTAAATCCGGACGGTCCCCTAAAGAGATCCCTTCTTGAACATAGCGGCGGTACCTATTTTTGGCCTCTTTCTTTTGCTTACCAAACCAATTTAATACATAGCCCCGTTCCTGCCAATCATGTCTCTTGCGACCCATTATCACAGAATGCCCGCACCAGGAGTATCCATCAAGCTTCGTCATATTTGGGACCATACCAGCTCTTATCGGATTCAGGTGGATATAACGAACTAATTCTTGAAAATAGGCATCCTCTTCACAAACAATAGATTTAAATCGGTTTTGAAAAAGATGGCCATGACGGTTATGCCGATTATTATAATAAACAGCATAACCGGTTAATAATCTTCTCATGAATTTTGATAACCCAAGCGGTCCGCTGCGCAGCAGGATATGTGCATGGTTGGACATCAAGGCCCAGGCATAAATGGTTGTTTTCTCTTCGGTCGAAAGATCACCCATTCGAGAAATAAATTCTTTTCTATCCTTATCATCGCCGACAACACGCTTCTTTTCAATTCCCCGAATGATCACATGATGCAGGGTTCCAGGTGTATCAAGTCTCGCCTGTCTGGGCATTATCTCGCGTCCCCCCCCAAAATATCCTGATAGATATCATAGTATTTCAATGAATTCAAGAACGTCCCCCAAAATCTTTTAAAATGAGCAATGTCATTGATATAAAAAGATGAATTTGATACCTAAGAGTAGAAAAAGACTGGTTTTTTGCCCGTGTCTGCCACCAAAAAGCAACCAATGAGGGGGGTGTTATGAATCGCTTAATCCGACCTGTTGCCTTTATCGCCTTTTGTATGTTCATCTTTGGGGCATGTGAGAAGGAAGTTCCCAAAAAAGAGGTCGTTCGGCCCGTGCGGGCCATGAAGGTGGGGGACGCCACCGGTTTTGTCAACAGGTTTTTCCCCGGGCAGGCCAAGGCGACCAGGGAGGTGGAACTTTCCTTCCGGGTCCCGGGCCCCCTCATCCTCAGGCCCATTGATGTGGGCGACGAGGTAAAGCAGGGACAGGTGCTTGCCAGGATCGATCCGCGGGATTACGAGGTGCGCCTCAGAAACGCCCAGTCCCAGCTTGCGCGGGCAAAGGCCAATCTCAAGGCCATGCGACAGGCGCGGCCCGAGGACATTCGGCGAGCCGAGTCAAAGGTGCGAAGCGCGGAGGCGGTACTCACCCAGGCCATGGCGGAATATAACCGCATATTGAAAATCAAGGAACAAGATCCCGGGGCCGTGAGCGGCAGCATGATAGATCTTGTGACGCAGAAACGGGTGAGTGCGGAGGCCAACCTCAGGAATGCAAAGGAGGAGTTGAGTATTTCCAAACTGGGTGCACGACCCGAGGATATTCTGGCCAAGCAATCGGAAATTCGGGCCCTGGAGGCGGAAGTGGATTCAGCCAAGGACCAGCTAAGGTACACCCATTTGAATGCGCCCTTTGACAGCACCGTGGTCGCGATTTACGTGGAGAATTACGAGTTTGTCCAGGCCAGGCAACCCATCGCACGGCTGGTGGATCATGACAGGATCGAAATGATCATCAATATCCCTGAAAACCTGATCTCCTATGCAAGTCAAATAAAGGGTATCCACGTTCGGTATGATCCTTTTCCCAATGTGGAGATACCTGCCTTGATCAAGGAGGTGGGCAAGGAGGCCTCCCAGACGACGAGGACCTATCCGGTCACCCTCATCATGGATCAACCGGAAGGGATCAGGATCCTGCCGGGCATGGCAGGGAAGGCCTATTCCAAGGGGGGGGCTTCGGGAGAGTCGGGTTCCCTCAAAATCGAGATTCCGGAGACGGCCATATTCTCACCGGACGAGACCCAGAAGACCTATGTCTGGGTGATCGATGAGACATCCAAAAAGGTGAACCGGCGGGAGGTGAAGACCGGCGCCCTCTCGGATTTCGGCATCACCATTGAACAGGGGCTCAAACCGGGTGAGTGGGTGGCCACAGCCGGGGTACACTATCTGCGGGAAGGGCAGGGGGTAAAACTGCTGAAGGAATCGACAAAGGAGGGGTCCCCATGAGTCTCGCAAAGATTGCCATCGAGAAGAAGGCGGTCACCTACTTTTGCGTATTCCTCCTGGTGGTAGGGGGGACAGGCGCCTTCTTCAGCCTCGGCCAGCTTGAAGACCCGGTGTTCACTATCAAGACGGCAGTGATCGTCACCCCCTATCCCGGGGCCGGCCCGGAGGAGGTGGAACTGGAGGTGACGGACCGCATTGAGCTTGCGCTTCAGGAAATGCCCCAGCTCGACTATCTGGAGTCCTTTTCCCGGGCAGGCCTCTCCCTCATTTCGGTGAATATCAAGTCGGAATACTGGTCGGACCGTCTGCCCCAGGTGTGGGATGAACTGCGGAGAAAGGTGAGGGACATTGAGCACACATTTCCACCGGGTGTGGGTCGGCCGGACGTGTCGGATGATTTCGGGAATGTGTTCGGGTTCCAGTTGGCGGTAACGGGTGACGGTTACAGCTATGCGGAGCTGGAGGAATTTGCCAAGGGGGTCAAGAAGGAACTCAGCCTGGTCAAGGGGGTGGCCCGGGTGGATCTCTGGGGCGTGCAGGGCAAGGTCATTTACCTGGATGTGTCCCAATCCCAACTCACCTCGCTGGGCCTGACGGAAACGAGTCTGGTCTCGACGCTTCAAAAGCAGAACATGGTGGTTGATGCTGGGTCGGTGGATCTCAACAGGAACCGGTTGCGCGTCGCGCCCACCGGGATGTTCGCGTCGCCTGAAGACATCGCGGATATGAATGTCCGGGCCTCCTTGGGGGACGAGCTGGTCAATCTCATGGGCAGTGCAGGAGGGGCCTCTTCAGGGGGTACCAAGCGCTCGGGTGAACTCATTCGGATCCGGGATCTGGGTACGATTACACCGGGTTACCTGGAACCGCCTGAGACCATGATGTTCTACAACGGCCATCCCTCCATCGGCATCTCCATCACCAACAGCGCGGGTGTGAACGTTGTCAAGGTGGGGGAGGCCATTGACAAACGGCTGGATGAAATCACGCCCCTGCTCCCCATCGGCATCGAGGTCCACCGGTATCACTGGCAGTCGGATATCGTTGACCAGTCCATCAATGGATTCCTGATCAATTTTGCAGAAGCGGTGGGGATCGTGCTCGTGGTGCTGACCCTTGCCATGGGATGGCGCATGGGGGTCGTTATCGGCGGGTCCCTGATAGCCACCATCCTGGGAAGCTTTATTTTGATGGCCATCATGGGCATTGATCTTCAACGCATGTCCCTGGGGGCCCTGGTTATTGCCCTGGGGATGATGGTGGACAATGCCATTGTGGTGGCAGACGGGATTACCGTCAGGCTGCAACAGGGCATGGACCGAAAGCAGGCGGCCATAGAGGCGGCAAACCAGCCGGCCATACCACTTTTGGGGGCCACGGTCATTGCCGTACTGGCCTTTTATCCCATCTTTGCCTCCACGGCAGATGCCGGGGAATACTGCCGGACCCTTTTTACCGTGGTGGCCATTTCTTTGCTTATGAGCTGGGTCATTTCCCAGACCCTCACCCCCATACAATGCATGGACATGTTGAAGACGCCCAAAGATGAAGGGGGCGCAGACCCATTTCAGGGGAAAATGTACGGAATTTTTCGCAAGCTACTGGAAAAGGCGATCCGGGTCCGGTTCCTTACCATTGGGGGCCTGGTCGCCCTTCTTGTGGTGGCCCTTGTGGGGTTCGGTAATATCGAGCAGATGTTTTTCCCCTTTTCCTCCATGCCCAAATTCATGGTCAATTACTGGGCCCCTGAGGGCACCCGTATTCAGACGGTGGAGGCGGATCTCAAAAAGGCGGAAAAACATCTCCTGGAGGACAAGCGGGTTGAAGGGGTGGCCACCTTCATCGGTGCCGGACCGCCACGGTTTTATCTGCCTGTGGATCCGGAAAGTCCCTATCAGTCCTACGCCCAGTTCATTGTCAATGTGCATGATTACCGGGATGTGCCGGGTCTCATGCAGGACTTGCACGGCTGGTTCGGGGAGCACTCTCCCCAGGCCCTGGTCCCCATCCAGCAATACGGGGTGGGACCCAGCAACACCTGGAAGTTTGAATTGCGGATCAGTGGTCCGGCAGTGGCGGATCCGGCTGTTTTGCGCTCTGTCGGGGACCAGGTGGTATCTATTCTGGAAAAGGAGCCTCTGTGTGACTACGTGCGTACCAACTGGCGCCAGCGGGTGCAGAAAGTGGTGCCGGAGTTCAATGAGGAGCGGGCCCGCTGGGCGGCGGTGACGCGGGATGACATCGCCCAGGCAACGAAGCGGGCATTCGACGGTCGGGAAATCGGGCTGTATCGGGAAAAGGACGATCTTATTCCCATTGTCCTGCGGCACAAGGAAAAGGAACGGAAACAGGTGGGCAATATGGACCAGCTTCAGGTCCAGCCGGGGATGTCTACAAATGCCGTTCCCCTCGCCCAGGTCACTGACAGGGTCGCCACGGAGTGGGAAAACCCGCTGATCTGGCGGCGCGATCGAAGAAGATGCATTACGGTGCAGGCCAATCCCATATTCGGTGTCACCCTCCCCAGCCTGCGGGCATCGGTCCTCGATGAGATCGAGGCCATCAGGCTCCCCCCCGGCTACAGTATGGAATGGGGGGCGGAGTATGAAGACACGGTTGATTCCCAGGCCGCTTTGCTTCCCGGCATGATCCCCATGGCCGCCATCATGCTCTTTATCATGGTGGCGCTCTTCAATGCCTTTCGGCCGCCCATCATTATCCTCCTGACCATTCCATTTGCAGCCATAGGCATCACGGCCGGACTCCTGGGGACAGGCACGCCCTTTGGATTCCTGGCCCTGCTCGGGGCCATGAGCCTGGCGGGCATGATGATCAAAAATTCCATTGTATTGCTGGACCAGATCAACCTGGAGCTGGCTGAGGGGAAGGCACCCTATGAGGCTGTGGTGGATTCGGCCCTGTCCCGTCTCAGGCCGGTGGTGCTGGCAGCCGCCACCACCGTTCTGGGGGTCATCCCCCTGCTGCAGGACCTCTTCTGGGTCGGCCTGGCGGTCACCGTCATGGCAGGATTGACCTTCGGTCGACAAGCCGTTCGACAAGCTCACGGTCCAGAGCTAAGTCGAGGGACTCACGGTCCTGAGCAAAGCCGAAGCCGCGAACCTTACGTGTTCAGGGGGCGGTTACCAAGATCGGGGAGTCCTCCACCCATATGGATGTGGCTTCCGCGATTCTGCCCGTGGGCTGGGTTGCATCAGGGATCTCCACCTATACCACGGGCAAACCCATGTTCGTGGGCGAGATGGCATCAGGTTTGGCTTGACACGAGCAGTGTTTTCAAAGCAATATGCGGGCAGTTTTTCTTGACGGCCACCCCGCCCTCCCTAAAGGGGAGGGTGAACCCGCCGGAAGCGGGTAGCGGTGCGGGTGTGTAGATTTATCTGAAGAGTCCTATGCACCCGGGAAACATTATCTGAGGGTAATGAGAATTTCAGAAAATCATATTATCGATGAATAGGAGGAAGTACATGAAAAAATTTGGATGGATTGCTGCAGTAGCACTGGTTTGTAGCCTCGTATTTGCAGGAAATGTCGTTGCAGGCCCGACCCTGGAACGTATTCAGTTTGTAGCCTCGTATTTGCAGGAAATGTCGTTGCAGGCCCGACCCTGGAACGTATTCAACAGCGTGGTGAATTGGTCGTTGGAACCTCGGGGACACAGCCTCCGCTGACTATTAAAAGCAAGAGTGGAGAGTTAATCGGAATGGATATGGATATGGCCACAATGATGTCCAGGGCTATGGGGGTCAAATCGAAAAAGGTCCAAATGCCTTTCAAAGACCTTCTTCCGGCGTTGAAGGCAGGAAAAATTGATATGATTATATCCGGAATGACCATGGTCCCAAAGCGTAATATGGGTGTGATTTTTGTCGGACCCTACCATATATCCGGTAAAGGGGTCCTGACCAAACAAATAAATGTGCAATTGATGCAGGACCCGGACAATATGAATAAATCAAGTTTCAAGCTGGCAGCCCTTGAGGGCTCCACAAGCCAAATGATTGCAGAAAAGGTCCTGCCGAATGCGAAACTCATTCCCACAAAAACACTGGACGAGGCAGTGGATATGCTCATCAAGGACCAGGCAGACGCCATAATCGCGGACTTTCCCACCTGTGCGGTGTTGGCCTTCCGCCATCAAGACCAGAGGCTTGCTGTGGGTCAGGCCCAATTGAGCTTTGAACCCCTGGGCATTGCTTTGGCAGAAGGTGATCCTCTGTTTGTTAACATGGTGGAGAATTACCTTACGTTTCTGCAGGTGTCCGGTCAGTTGAAGGCATTGAAAAAGAAGTGGTTTGAGCCGGGGCCATGGGTCAAGGAATTACCTTAGGAGGCTGTCGGAAAACCCCCATCATTTAAAAGGCCTTTTCATCATGTCACAGTGGTGAAAAGGCCTTTTTCCCTGATACTCAAAACCCCTTTTATTGACAGCCCGCCTGAAGCGGACAAGCCCGCTGAAGCTTGCAATTCAGGCACAAAATGATAAGCTTGTACCGCATTCAATATGATTATTCTTCAGGCGCAAGAGAGGCCTTTTGCCTTGCGCCCCAATTTTTAGCAAAGGAGTGATCCCATGCCGGTTGCAGACCACAACACCTATTGCCAAATGCTGGACAGGGCCCGTGAAGGGCATTTTGCCTATCCGGCAATCAACGTAACCTCCCTCGTAACGGCCAATGCGGTTTTAAAAGGCCTTGCGGATGCAGGGAGTGACGGAATCATTCAGGTCACTACCGGGGGCGGTGCCTTTGCCTCGGGCCTATCAGTGAAGGATATGGCATTGGGGGCTATCTCCATTGCCGAGCACGTGCACCGGGCGGCGGATCGCTATCCTGTTTACGTGGCCCTTCACACGGACCACTGCCAGGCAGATGTACTCGACAGCCTAGTCATCCCCCTCATCGAGGAGACGGAAAAGAGGCGGGGGGCCGGTCTGCCCAATCTGTTCAACAGCCACATGTTTGACGGCAGTGCCCTGCCCTTAAAGGAAAACCTTGACATTGCCGTTCCGTTGCTGGAGCGCTGTCAAAAGAATGAGCTCATCCTTGAGGTGGAGGCCGGGGTGGTCGGTGGCGAGGAAGATGGGGTGAGCGGAGAAGGGGCGCCTGCTGAAAAACTTTACACGACCCCTGAAGACATGCTTGAGGTCCACGGGCGCCTGGGTTCGGTTGCAGGGGCACAATACCTTCTGGCAGCCACCTTTGGAAATGTGCACGGGGTGTACAAACCGGGGCATGTCAAACTGGACCCGTCCATTCTGAAGGCCGGCCAGGAGGCCCTGGAGAAGGCGCATGGGAAGGATGCGCGTTTTTATTTCGTGTTCCACGGCGGATCGGGTTCTTCTATTGAAGAGATCCATGAAACCCTGGAATACGGGGTGGTCAAGATGAATATCGATACTGACACCCAGTACGCATTCACGCGGCCCATTGCGGATCACATGATGAAAAACTATGACGGGGTTCTCAAGGTGGATGGTGACGTCGGAAATAAGAAGACCTATGATCCCCGGGTATACATGAAACTGGCAGAGGCATCCATGGCCGAAAGGGTGAAAAAGGCTGTTGAAGATCTTCGCGGAACCGGAAAAACGCTTTATCATGCCTAGAAACAGGGCACAGGAAGGAGGAAACCTGGAAAGATGACATCAACGGGCAAAGGGAAAGAGACATTCGGAAATCCTATCAGAGCGTCAAGATGCCAGTACAATCATGATCCGGATTATACAAGGCCCCTCCTGGAGATTCCCGAGGAGATGCGGAAGCACATGCTGGACCGTCTGGCAATGCTCTATGGACAGGAAGAGGCCGAGAAGTGGATGCCCGAGCTGGAGCGCGCCCTCAAAGTACACCATGCCTACAAGCCCTCCGAGTTGATAGAGGTGGAAAGAGATTATGACCCCAAAGAAAGATTCACCCAGCAGGACATGATGCTGATTACCTACGGGGACATGCTTCACGGGGAAGGGGAAACGCCCCTGGCTGTGCTGCATCAGTTTGTGAGCGCTTATAATCAGGGTGGGATCAATACACTCCATCTGCTCCCTTTCTTTCCCTACTCCTCGGACAGGGGGTTCTCCGTGATCGATTACGGGCAGGTCGATCCCAACCTGGGGACCTGGGATGATATTAAGAACATGGAGACCGAATATGACCTCATGTTCGACGGGGTCATGAACCATTGCTCTTCCAGGAGTCGGATGTTCCAGGATTTCATCAACGGGGATCCTAATTTTCAGGAATTTTTCGTTGCCTATGACTCTCCAGATGATCTAACCCAGGATCAACGAAGCAAGATTTTTCGTCCCCGCACATCGGACATCCTCACGGAATTCATCACCTATAACGGACCCAAGTGGGTCTGGACGACCTTTTCCGACGATCAGATCGACTTCAACTTCAGAAATCCTGCGGTGCTTCTCTCAGTGGTCGAAGGCTTGCTGTTTTACATACGCAATGGGGCGGACATTCTTCGGCTGGATGCCGTGACCTATATATGGGCTGATCCCGGGACCGAGTGTGTGCATTTGCCCGAGACCCATGAGATCGTCAAGCTCCTTCGGGACGTGGTGAATACGGCGGCCCCGGGGGCGGCGTTGATTACGGAGACCAACGTCCCACATAAAGACAATATCTCCTATTTCGGCAATGGGTATGATGAGGCCCACATGGTGTACAACTTTGCCCTGCCGCCCCTGGTCCTCTACACCTTTTACAAGGAGGATGCCACGGCTCTTTCTGAGTGGGCCGGAAGCCTTATGGAACCTTCGGAAACGGCGACTTTTTTCAATATGCTGGATACCCATGACGGGGTCGGCCTCATGGGGGTGAAAGAAATTCTGTCCAGGGAGGAAATCGACTTCATTGTAGAAAAGGCGTCGGAAAAGGGCGCGTACATCTCCTACAAAATGACTGAAGCGCGTACAGAGGAGCCCTATGAAATCAACACCACCTGGTGGAGCGCCCTGAATCGGGAAGACAGCGATGAACCCCTTGCACTGCAGGTCAAAAGAGCAATGGCCTCGAGATGTATTTCCTTTGTGATCCAGGGGGTTCCTGCGATTTATGCCCACGGCGCGGTCGGGAGCACCAATGACCATGAACTGGTCAAAAAAACAGGGGTCAAACGGGACGTGAACCGAGCGGCCATCGATGCCAAGACATTGGAAGAACGTCTCAAGTATCCCGGGTCAAAAAACTCACTCATAAGGGGATGGTCGAACAGAACTGCAGTGAAACGGGCCCGGGAGCGCGCCTTTCATCCCCATGGGCCCCAGCAGGTCCTGATGGCTTCGTCCGACGTGTTCACGGTCTTCAGGACCTCACCGGAGGGGGATCGGCACATCCTCACCATGACTAACGTCACCAGCCGGGGGACCACCCTTGAAGTACAGCTCTCTGAGATCAATATGAAGGAGACCGCGTGGTACGATATTGTCAATGAACGGGAATGGGATGCTGAAGATGGCGTTTTGACCATTACTATGGACCCCTATGACATGGTCTGGTTGAAACCCCGAAGTGAAGTGGAAGAATAAGGTAGGGAAAATTCCAAATGCCAAAATCCAAATTACAAATAAATTTCAAAACACAAATACCAAATTTCAAAATTATTCTCCAAGAGGAGTGCTAGATGTCGGGGAGCCTATTTATTACCGCCACAGAGGCGAGGAGCGGAAAATCCCTCATATCCCTGGGTGTCATGGAAATGCTGCACAGGAAGATCGATCGGGTCGGTTTTTTTCGCCCTCTGATCAACGGCGATCCGGAAACCAAGGAACGGGACAATGATATCGAGTTGATCTCCACCCGATTCAATCTGGGGATACCCTACGAAAAGATGTATGCCTATACCACCTCAGAGGCCAACAGACTCATTTCCATAGGCAGGGAAGCGGACCTCATCGGGGGGGTCATCAAAAAATACAATGAACTGAGAAAGGATTGTGATTTCATCCTCTGTGAGGGGACAGACTTTGCCGGTTCGACCGCGGCATTTGAGTTTGACATCAATGCAGAGATCAGTAAAAACCTCGCCTGCCCGGTCCTGCTCGTCGCGAATGCCCACCGGAAATCAAAGGAAGATACACTGAAATTCATAGAACTGGCCCTGGAATCCCTGCATGACAAGGGCTGCAGGACCATTGCCACGATCGTGAACCGCATTAATCCCGATGATGGCAAGGCCATTGTCGATCTCCTGGACAAGAGCGCATTCGGAAAGGGGCAGGTCGTTTTCACGATCCCGGATGAAGTCACCCTGGGAAAACCAACGGTGGGAGAGATTGCCCGGATTGTTGGGGCAGAGGTCATCTATGGAGAGGAACAGCTCGATAGGCATGTGCATGGATTTACAGTGGCCGCCATGCAGCTCCGCAACTTTCTTGAGAGAATCGAGCGGGGCTCACTCATTATTACCCCGGGCGACAGGGCCGATGTCATTGTTGCCTGTCTGGCCGTGGTTTCCTCCACCTCCATGGAAAACATCTCGGGTATCCTTCTGACAGGAGGCCTGAAGCCGGAAGAACCCGTCCGGAACCTCATCAAAGGCTTTGCCCGCATGGTCCCCATTCTGAGTGTCAGAGAGAACACCTTTCCCACGGCGACCATTGTGGACAAAATTCACGCCACTATCTCGCCCCATGATCACCGAAAAATCATCGAGGCCCTGGCGGTTTTTGAAAAAAATGTGAATGTGGAAATGCTGGCGGAAAAAATCATTACGGCCCGGACCGCTGTAGTGACCCCCAAGATGTTTGAATATGAGCTCCTTCAGAAAGCAAGAAAACATAAGCAGCATATTGTATTGCCCGAAGGGGAAGAGGAAAGAATCCTCAGGGCGTCGGAAGTCCTCCTCCAAAGGGATGTGGTGGACATCACCCTGCTTGGGAACGCACAGACCATTCGCGAAAAGATTTCCCAGATGAGCCTCAAGCTGGAGAAGGCGAATATTGTCGAGCCGCCATCGTCCGATATGCTCCAGGAGTACGCTGAAACCTATTACGGCCTGAGAAAACACAAGGGGATTACCCGGGAAAATGCCAGGGATGTCATGAGCGATGCCACCTATTTCGGAACCATGATGATTCACAAAGGGCATGCGGACGGCATGGTCTCCGGTTCCGTGCACAGTACGGCCGCTACGGTCCGGCCCGCTTTCGAGATTATCAAGACAAAGCAGGGCTTTTCCATTGTGTCCAGCGTGTTTCTCATGTGCCTGGCCGACAGGGTCCTTGTGTATGGGGACTGTGCCGTGAATCCAAACCCGGATGCCCGGCAACTGGCCGAAATTGCACTGAGTTCCGCCCAGACCGCCCAGACCTTCGGCATACACCCCATCGTGGCCATGCTCTCCTATTCCACCGGGGAATCGGGCAAGGGTGAGGATGTGGAAAGGGTCCGGGAAGCGACAAAAATCGCAAAGGAAAAGGCAGAGGAGTCCTTTCCGGACCTCAAGATTGAAGGGCCCATTCAGTATGACGCGGCCGTAGACCCCGGAGTCGCCAGGACCAAGATGCCTGATAGTGAGGTTGCAGGAAAGGCAACTGTTTTCATATTCCCTGATCTGAACACCGGAAACAACACCTACAAGGCGGTGCAACGCTCAGCCGGTGCCGTGGCCATCGGTCCCGTCCTCCAGGGATTGAAACACCCTGTCAATGACTTGAGTCGAGGATGTACGATTCCGGACATCGTGAACACCGTGGCCATTACAGCAGTACAGGCCCAATCGGAGAAGGGTTTGTCATGAAAATACTGGTTATCAACACCGGGAGCTCTTCCATTAAATATGAATTGTTCGACATGGACAACCGTGGGATTGTGGCCTCGGGCACGGTCGAAAAGATCGGAGAGGAATCAAGTCGCCTGGTGCACACGTGCTTTTCGGAAAGCGGTGAACCTGCGAAAAGAGAAAAAGAGGGCGTTGTCAATAACCACCAGGAGGGACTCACTCTGGTTGTGGAACTGTTGATGGACCCGAAAAACGGGGCCATCCGGGAGAAG
>JAFDIX010000865.1 GCA_019307805.1 Deltaproteobacteria bacterium
AGCCGCTAAAAAGCCGGAAGCGGCTCCAAAAGAAGAAAAAAAGGAAGAGAAGAAGGTTGAAGTAAAGGCTGAGCCTAAAAAAGAAGCCACACCGGAAGTGGATAAGGAGGCCGAGGCGAAGGCAAAGGCTGAAGAAGAAGCCAAGGCCAAGGTAGAGGCGGAAGCCAAACTAAAGGCCGAGGCCGAGGCAAAGGCCAAATCCGAAGCAGAGGCGAAAGAGAAGGCAGAGGCGAAAGCCGCAGCAGAGGCAAAGGCCAAGACTGAGGCAGAGGCAAAGGCCAAGGCGGAAGAGGTGGCCAAGAGAGAGGCAGAAGAACAGAAGATAAAAGAAAAACGGGCCAAGGAACAGGAAGAACGGCTTGCCAAGAAGGCATCCGGTACTCCTGAAAAGGCTTCTATGACCGCTGCAAAGGAGCAGAAAACCAAGCAACAAAAATCCGTTAGCAAGTTCAAACGGGTGCGCAGGTAGGAGTGTCTAAAAAATAACCAAATAAACCAAATAAACATGAGGAGGAACCTCTAATGGCAGAAGAAAAACCAAAGGTAGTTAAGATAGAAAAGAAGAAAAAAGTGGTTGATCCTGTGGCAGCCTCGGTAGACGTTGCATCACAGGAGATGATAGCAAGAGCAACGGAGCTGAATGTAGAAACGATTTTTGACAGGGCCCTGACCATGAAACAGTGTAATATCGGCATGCAGGGTATATGCTGTAAGAACTGCTCCACGGGACCCTGCCGTCTTCCTCTTCCGAAGGGTGGGATAGAGGGCGAGGACACGAGAAAAGGGCTTTGCGGCGCCACGCCCAATACCATTGCGGCCAGAAATTTCATAAGAATGATCGCAGGTGGTGCGGCTGCCCATTCGGACCATGGCCGTTCCGTGGCAGAGGTCTTTCTTGCTGTTGCGAGAAAAGAAACAGACGATTATAAGATAAAGGATTTCGACAAACTCCTCGCCGTAGCAGGGCACCTCGGTGTGGCAACCACCGTGGAGGTGGATGGCGAAGAGGTTGACAGGGATATGGACGAAATCGCGCTTGAGACTGCAGAAACAGCCTTGAACGAGTGGGGAAAGCCCGAAGGCACGCTTTTATATCCCAAGAGGGCGCCTAAGGCGAGGTATGAACTGTGGAAAAAGATGGGAGTGCTTCCGAGAAATATTGATCGGGAAATCGTGGAAATCATGCACCGTACCCATATGGGGGTTGACCAGGACTACAAGAACCTCATGAAGCAGGGGACGCGGGCAGCCTTAGCCGACGGCTGGGGCGGATCCATGCTTGGCACCGATATCCAGGACATTCTTTTTGGAACGCCGTAACCCCTCCAGTCAGAGGCAAACCTCGGTGTTATGAAAGAGGATCATGTCAATATTATTGTTCATGGACATGAGCCGGTTTTGTCCGAGATGATTATAGCTGTGGTAGAGAAAGAGGAGATGATCGAGTATGCCAAGAAAAAGGGCGCAAAAGGGATTCAACTCTCAGGAATCTGCTGCACGGCAAACGAAATGCTTCAGCGTCACGGGATTCCTTTGGCCGGGACATTCCTGCAACAGGAACTGGCTATAATTACAGGCGCCTGCGATGCAATGGTGGTGGATATCCAGTGTATTATGCAGAATATTGCTAATGTTGCAAAATGCTTTCATACAAAGGTGATTACAACCCATCCCATAGCCCAGATGGAGCAGGAAAATGTGATACATATTGAATTTGATGAGCATCACGCGGCCGAAGACGCTGAGCGGATCGTTAAGATGGCCATTGACAATTTTCAAAACCGCGGAGCAGAGGTCATGATTCCGCAGCATAAAGCCCCTATTGTCGCTGGTTTTGGCGTTGAATCCACAGAGTATCATCTCGGTGGTTCTTTTCGCGGAACTTACTACACGTTAAATGATAATATTATCAACGGGCGCGTACGCGGTGTTGCCGGTGTTGTAGGATTCAAGAACGCGAGGACACAACCTAACCGTGATCATATTGCAATCTGCAAAGAGCTGATTAAAAACGATGTGCTTGTCCTTACAACGGGTTGTACGGCCATTGCCTGTGCAATGGCCGGACTCCTTAGTCCTGAAGCCGCTGCAGTGCATGCCGGTCCGGGTCTTGCGGAGGTTTGTGAAACCGTTGGTATTCCCCCAGTCCTTCATCTCGGTTCCTGCGTTGATAACAGCCGTATTCTCCT
>JAFDIX010000866.1 GCA_019307805.1 Deltaproteobacteria bacterium
GAGAGCCAGGATGTCGTCCTGGAGATTGATGAGTATGTCGTTGGTGTCCCTGGCCGAATGGATTTTGTTGGTGATATTGTTGAGTCTTTTCTGAAACTGGAGCTGCTCTTCAAGACTCTTTTCGCCCGCTGCAGCAGGCCCCGCATTTCTGGCGATGGCAACCATAATTTAGATTCAGGATCCTTTTTTTAGGCTTAACCATAATATTTTATAGCCTTTTTCAAAATATGCAACCTATTTGTTTGCCAAATCATAATGGATCACCTATGATGCTAATCTCCGGAAAACATAACAAAACGAAAGGCTTATGATACCCATGATGATCGACACCCATGCCCATCTGGATATGCAGGACTATGATGAGGACCGGAAAGAGGTCATAGAACGGGCACGGCAGGGAGGAATCAGCCACATTATCTCGGTGGGCATCGACCTTCAAAGTTCCCAAAAGGCCCTGGAACTAGCCAACTCCCATGACTTCATTTTCTCCACGGTTGGATTCCACCCCCACAATGCAGACCATGTAGACCCCGGTGATCTGGAGGGGCTGGCCGCATTGACCGGGGAACCCAGGGTCGTGGCATGGGGGGAAATCGGGCTCGACTTCTATCGCGGGTGGTCCCAACCGGACAAGCAGAGAGAGGCATTTGAAAAGCAGATCGATCTGGCGAGGCATTGTGATCTCCCCCTGGTAATACACTGCAGGGAAGCCCATGAAGACCTCCTGGAGATCCTGAAAAGGAAAGAGAACGGCCCTTACCAGGGGGTGATTCACTGCTTTTCCGGGGATTACAAACTTGCCATGAACCTCATTGCCATGGGTTTTTATATCTCTATCCCGGGAACCGTCACCTACAAAAAGGCAGTCCAGGTCCAGGATGTGGCCGCCAGAATCCCTTTGGAGCGGCTTCTTTTGGAGACAGACGCCCCCTTCCTGGCGCCCGTACCAAAAAGGGGAAAGCGAAATGAGCCCCTTTTTGTTGTCCACACAGCCAAAAAAATTGCAGAATTACGCAAAATAGATTATGAGGAGGTTGGTTTTCAGACCTCCCAGAACGCCATAAAGCTTTTTGCTCTTCCTGCGAAACAATGACTGCCCAGTGTATAGACAAAAACAACCCCCTCCTCCTGGCATCTGCCTCCCCCCGGCGGAAGACGCTTCTGGAGCAGATCAAATTGCCTGTTCGCATTTTGCCCGGCCACGTCGATGAAAGCCAGGTGACACAAAAACCCTCGCTCCACGCCAGAATCCTTGCCGAGGCAAAAGCCAAAGCAGCCGCTGCGGAGCTGAAGGGTCATTGGACTTTGGGCGCAGATACTATTGTGGTTCTGGGAGAAGTGGTCAGGCACGCAGGAAGCAGTCCAAATGCTTTCAAAGTTGAACGGAAAGGAACACGAGGTGATTACGGCCTTCTCCCTTTTGGACCCGATTGGCAGCCCTGCGCACAGGGAGGAGGTCTTTACCCGTGTCAAAATGAGAACCCTCAGCAAAGAGGCGATAGGGGCCTACGTTGCCACCGGTGAACCCTTTGGAAAGGCGGGCGGTTATGCTATTCAGGGGACGGGGGCTTTTATGGTAGAGTCTATTTCGGGCTCCTATACCAATGTCGTGGGATTGCCCCTTTCCTGCAATGACCGATTTACTTCGCAACGAAGTGAAGGAGGATGAAGAAAATGGCAGCCATGACAGGAGGAGAAATCATCGTCCGTATGCTGAAGGAGGAAGGGGTCAGCAAGATCTTCGGCATCGTCGACGGCACCTATTTTGGGCTTTACTCCAACTGCCCCCCCTATGGCATAGACATCATTACACCCCGCCACGAGGCCACGGCTGCGCATATGGCCGGGGCCTATGCCCGGCTCACCGGCGGTCTGGGAGTCTGTCTGGCAAGTAATGGCCCGGGGGTGGCCAATGTCCTGGCCGGAGTTGCGGCAGAGAATGCAGAAGGAAACAGGGTGCTGCTCATCACCAGCTCACGCAGGACCGGGATCACCTATCCGGACAGGGGAGGTACCTACCAGTACTTTAATCAGGTGGCGGTCATCAAACCCATGGCCAAGTGGTCCGGCTCTGCCACGTCACTGGACCGTATTCCAGAACTCATGAGAAGGGCCCTCAGAATAAGCTACCGCGGCAGACCCGGTGTGGTTCACCTGGATGTACCGGAAAATATCATGAACGGGAAGACAAAGTTCTCGGATTTCAGGGCACCCCATCAATACCGGTGCACTGAGCCCCTTCACCCAAACCCGGAACAGGTAGAGGCAGCTGCCCGAATGCTGGGTCATGCAAACCTCCCTATTATCCACGCGGGAAGCGGTGTCATTCATGCCGCAGCCTATGAAGACCTTGCGTCAGTGGCTGAAATGCTGCACGCCCCTGTCACCACTTCATGGTCGGCACGGGGGGTCCTTCCCGAGACTTCAGCACTCTCCTGGCCCATGGTCCATGTAAAGGCCTGCAACGAAGTCCGCAATGGCGCGGATGTTGTGTTGTGCCTTGGTTCCCGTCTGGGCGAAACGGACTGGTGGGGAAAAGCGCCCTACTGGCGATTACCCAGGGATCAGCAGATGATCCAGGTGGACTGTGACGAGGACGTCCTGGGGAACAACAAGCCTGTGGCGGTGGCCATCCTGGCCGACGTGAAGTTGTTCCTTCGGGCCCTGCGAAAGTGCCTCGAAGGTCTTGAAGGAGACTTCTCCCTGGAGGCGCGCCGCAGGATCGTGGCCCAGCTTGTAAACCATCGTGACAAGGACAGGGCAAAGCTGGATGAAAAACTTTCGGACCGATCCTCACCCATGATCACCGCACATGTCGGAAAGGTTTGTCGAGAAATCTTCGAGGATGACGCAGTGGTTGTTTTTGACGGAGGGAACACTGCCGTATGGGGCAATTTTTACTATCAGGTGCGCAGGCCCAATACCCAGCTGTCCACCCACCATTTCGCCATGCTGGGGGCGGGTGCCGGTCAGGCACTCGGGGCGGCGGTAGCCCGGCCCGATAAACAGGTCTTTTGCATTATCGGTGACGGGGCCTTTGGTTTTCACCCCCAGGAAATTGAAACCGCTGTCCGAAATAATCTGAAGGTGATCTTTCTCGTCTGTTGTGACAAGCAATGGGGCATGGTAAAAATCAACCAGCAGTTCTCCCTGAAGCCCGTCATGACAATGATCAAAAAGGACCTTGGGCCCGAGGAAACCATCAATACGGACCTGGGTGAAATCGCCTTTGATGAGTTGGCCCGCTCCATGGGGGCCCATGGAGAGCGTGTGTCCGATCCTGATGAGTTGCAGCCTGCCATCGAGCGCTCCCTGGCTGCCGATACATGCGCGGTGATTCACGTGGATGTGGACCCGGTCAAGCATATGTGGGCACCGGGTCTGCTGCATTTCAAAAACATGCATCAGGAACCTGCAGGGAAATAGGGAATCCTTTCCAAGAAGACCCGGGTTTGGTTATCCCCAGCGGGGATTTGCTGTGTTGAAAGTTCAATGCCTTATTGAAATTTCAAATAACAAATCCCAAAAAGCAAATAAATAACAATCACTGAAATTCAAAATCCAAAACAAAAAAACAATCGTTTTGAACCGGTTTGATATTTGTGATTTATTTGTCATTTGGTGCTTGGAATTTGTGATTTTA
>JAFDIX010000867.1 GCA_019307805.1 Deltaproteobacteria bacterium
ATCGAACCATAAACAAATGCCCAGTCAATCTGCTCATCCACTTGCACCAGCGCCGCCCTGATCACATCTGCGATGCCAAACGTCTTTCTGACAATGCCCACCAACTCGTTATAGACAGGATTATCAGGGTTGGCCCGGTAGTGGCGTTGATTCCCCACGCGGGAGACCACCAGCAAACCGGCAGAAACCAGCCGGACCAGTTCACGGCTAATCGTGCCCCGCCCCATGGCAGCCCGGCGCACGATCTCGTTGGTATAAAAACTCTTATCCGGTTTACCGTAAAGCAAACCCAGCACCCGCTGTTGTGTTTTGGTGAACAGGGCATCACCAATGGCAGTCTGTGGCATATCACAACCCTCATTAAAAGACCCAATATAGGTACTATAGGCCTCATTTTGGGTCTTTTAAAGCGCCTGACCTGTTTGTTTTGAGCCTTATCACATATTTATTTCTAAATACTTTCATTTTATGGAAGTTTCTGTAATTATTATAACTGTTCAACAGCCTTTTTTGGAATGACATGCAAACCTTGACGGAACAGCTGATTGACGAGGGCTTCAATAACCGGGTGATCGTGGATTCGCAGCTGGCGCGGCTGACCACGGGGACGCCGCAGCGTCGGCACAGCCTGGTGAACCGCGCCATGAAAGCAGGTGAATTATTACGCCTGCGCCGCGGCACTTATTTACTGGCCGAGAAATATCGCGACTATACCGCCCACCCGTTCACATTGGCCCAGGCTTATGTGCCCGGCAGTTATGTTTCGTTTGAGACTGCACTGGCACACCATGGCTGGATTCCTGAAGCCGTCTACACCACGGCCAGCGTAACGCCTGGCCGTAAATCCTATGCGTATGATCACCCACAGCTTGGAAGCTTTAGCTTTCATCCTTTGGCAACGCACGCAGGATATTTTCTGGAACTGGTCAATCGGGAACAAATCAATAAGCAGACCATGCTGGTCGCCAGACCGATCCGCGCACTGATGGACCTGGTATGTCTCAGGAAAGCCGAATGGCAGGGAATGAAATGGTTACAGGAAAGCCTGCGGATTGATGACGAACATTTAAGACAAATCACGAGTGCGGATATCAGAACCTTGAAACTGGTATATAAACACAAACGTGTTAAAGATTTCCTCAAATCTCTGGCCAGGGAGTTGGACAATGATTGAATTAATCCAGCAACAGTTAGATAGATACAAAGCCGGCAATCCTGTGGAGGAGGAGCAGGCTACGAAAGAGATCCTGCAGGAAGTTTCGCTGTATTCATTGTGGCGATCCGGATTTTTTGAGGTGGCTGCATTTCAGGGTGGAACAAGTTTACGTATTTTGCACAAATTGCCACGGTTCTCGGAGGATCTCGACTTTATTCTTAAAGAACCCAATCCTGATTTCGAATGGGGCGGCTATCTTGATCAATTACTAGAGGGACTCAAGGAATTTGGACTTCAGTCCGAAGCGCTGGATAAGAGCCGAATGGATCAGCGTGTCAGGAAGGCGTTGCTTAAAGATAATTCAGTCAGCAATCAATTGGATCTGTCTTTCTATCGGGGACATCCCGGCCAAAAACTCAACATCAAACTGGAAATTGATGTGAATCCACCAGCAGGTTCCGGTTTTGAATACAGCTATCTGGATTTTCCGTTAGATTTCGAAATTTGCCACCAGGATTTAAGTAGTAACTTTTCGCTAAAGATTCATGCGCTGCTTTGCAGACGCTACCTGAAGGGTCGTGACTGGTATGACTTTAACTGGTACGTAAAACAGAAAATCGCACCGAATCTTCCTCATTTGCAAGCGGCACTGATTCAGTACGGGCCATGGGAAGACCAGGAAATCGAAGTTGATACAGGTTGGGTAAAGCGCGCCCTGCTTGAGAAAGTAGCCGCTATTGACTGGAGTGAAGCTACCCAGGATGTCGAACGCTTCTTGAATACCGCGGAAAGAGAGAGCCTGAAACTCTGGAGTCGCCGGTTTTTTAGTCAGAAGGTTGAGAGTTTATTGGTGAGTTGATGCGAAAATAATTGCGGCACGGTCTGCGCCTGCTGTGCTGAAAAAATATTCCTGTGAATCGCGCCTGCGAGGCGCTCCTACAGCGGTTAATTGAAAAGCTTCGCGGATTAGATCCGCTCCTACAATGGCTGAACGTGTACCGGTGGGAGCGACGTCCTCTGGTGTGATTGA
>JAFDIX010000868.1 GCA_019307805.1 Deltaproteobacteria bacterium
CACCCCGCAGATCCTGCTAATTTTCATAAATATCATTTACGTTAAAAAAAAGAGACTACTTCATCAGTTAAGCAAGAACCTTGCCAAAATTCTTCTGAAGGCGTGTTTTTGATAGTTCAAAAAGTTTGAGGCAACTCTACTATGGTATTTGGATACGGTAGGGGGTGGAGGATCCGGTTTAGATGGACCTGATTTGTCAAGGTTTTGACGGCTAATGTGAGGGTCAGAATCCGACTGCAATTCTGAATCGAAACCAAACATGGGGGTCAGGTCTTGCATGTGAAAATGCGCCCCCTCTGTGCATTGGTTTCCCCAGTATTTTATTCATAAAGAAACGGTATTGTCCCCACAATAAATAAGTACTGTTCCGGATAGTGCCCGGCAAATATTCTTATTAATCTACTGAGAACCTATCATGGGAACGAATATTTACGCTGAGTGGGCTATGTTTGGATTGAAACACAGATTCTTTGAGTCTCTCAGGCCTCATTGAGGTTCCTCTTACCTTTGATAGTGCTTATAGTTTCCATTGCCCCTACCAATATTGCGCATGCCCTCGACCTCTCCTTTGCATGGGATGCAAACACTGAACCGGACCTTGCCGGCTATAGGCTATTTCACAGACAGGGGGGTCAACATTATGACTATAACAATAGAGCCTGGGAAGGAACTGAAACCACATGCACCATCGATGGACTTGATAACAACACCACATACTATTTCGTTGCAAGGGCATACAATGTATATGGCGATGAGAGCGAAAATTCCAATGAGGTGCGTTATGAACCGGAAATTATAGAAGATCGTGACGGGGACGGTGTTTTGGACTACCAGGATGCCTTTCCCGACGACCCAGATGAATGGGCCGATACGGACGGGGACGGCGAGGGAGACAATGCTGATGTCTGCCCCAATGATTCTGGCAATGATGTTGATGGAGATGGTTTATGCGCTGATGTAGACAACTGTCCCGAGACATATAACGCAGGTCAGCGTGATAGCGATGGTGACGGCATGGGCGATAAGTGCGACGCTTACCCCTATGATCACCTGTGATGATCATGCTCTCTAAAAAAGCAGTGTTGCCTAATTGGCAAAAGCATTGGATGAAGATCTTTCTGTCAAACAGGAAATATACTGGATGGATGGCACTGAGTTGATTTCTATGACGGTGAGGAGGCAGATCCCTCTTTACACCAAACATAGGAACCCGGGTGCCATCAGGACGTCATCATGCCGGCCCTAACGTCAATGATTCTTTGCCTTTCTGTTTCTTTGCGTTCCTAATTAGCTCTTTGCGGTGCAAACCGTCACCTCCTTCGCCCCTGCCAATATCGCTATGCTTTTCCAGCAAAATGCGGGAGACCCATAAGCATACTCAGGCGTCCTTGCATCCAAATTTTAGCAGGCTAAATGGGATGTCTATACAGTAAGCTTTGGAACAATACGGTCCACTTGGCGCCGTTTATGAGCTGTCAGCCGTGACTTCCTTGTCAAGACTTCCCCGCCCTTTGCGACCTCCGGTGACCCGTCCTTCAACGCTGTGGATCTTCTCATTCCTCAATCTCCTTCAACAACTCTGTAGCCTGTTGTCTTTCTGGAAAGGCACCTTTTTTGAGGGCATCGCGCAGGGCTTGAAAGGCTTGATCCCTCCCACCATTTTTGCAGTGGGCTTGGCCAAGATGTTAAAGGATGACCGGGTGCTGGGGGAGTTTTTCTGCAGCGTCACCCAACCCAGAGATGGCGCCCGGACAAAGACCCCTGGCAATGAAGAAAAAACCCATCAGATGTGTCTGCCTCACTCAGTGTCGGAGGCGAACTTACTGGTGCAAATGCTGTATAAAAAAGGTTGCGCGGCAAACCTGCAGTGAGAGGGTAATGTCTGTGTGTGTGTAATCCTGTGCTACTTTTTGGCAAAGACTTTCCTTCGCCAGGCCATTCCCACCGGAAGGGTTCCATGGAGGACGTCCAAAATGTCAACATGTTTCAAATAACTATTTGAAATAAAACAGTAAAAATGTCTGATAGTTTAAGCCCTCCTCACGCAGACGATTGGCATGAACATTGTATAATACTACAATGCTAGGCCGCTGGGCCGTCTCGGTTCTCGCCCAAAGGCAGACCGTCAGCTTCCCAACACGCAGCAGGGGAGTGAGGCATCAGCGTCTGTGGTTAAGGATAATCCCAGGGCCGAGGTGGTGTAAGAAAGTTACAATAACGAGGTTTGAAGGATTGTTCAGGAATATCGGGTTGCAGGGCAACCATAGCACGTCTTTATGTTTAAGGAAACGAGGAAACGCCGAACTTGCCGTATTCATTGATTATAAACTTGCCCGGCACAACGGCAGATTCCCACGCAGAGAACTGACAAGAAGGTGACATGAGACGACTTAACAATACGATGAAATCTATCATGCTGTTAACATTGGTTTTTTCCTTTTGCTTTTTGTTTGCCTGTAATATCTGGAAAAACGTTCAAGCTGGACTTGGACCAATGCCTGAAACTAGTACCATGGTGCTTGTTGGGTCAGGATTG
>JAFDIX010000869.1 GCA_019307805.1 Deltaproteobacteria bacterium
CGCACAACCGGCAAGATTACTGTAGATGATGTGACATTCGAGGTGAAGAATCTGTTGAGCCTGGTGGTAACCAAGCAGCCGTACTACGGCTTTGGAATGAAGGTTGTACCAGGGGCCCGATTAGATGACCGGCAACTTCATATCCTATGTATCAATTCCGGGCTGTTTCAATCTGTCATTGGAGCGGTAACCTCGTTTACTATTGGCAATTGCATTGGCCAATACCGAACCGGCCGGCAACTGACTGTAAACTTGGAACGGCCGCTTGTATTGCAAATTGACGGGAACGATGCCTGGGAAGCTGACGCGTTTACGTTCAAAGTCCTCCCGAATGCCCTGAAGATCAAATGCTAAGATGCTCTTAAAAGGCAGTTAACCAGATCAACTCTATAACTTCAGACAAAAAGAAATTTTTTCTCTATTCTTAATACACCGGTCAACTATTTTGAGAGGGAAAGAGCTACTTTGGACGCACTTGTGACCTGGGTAAACTATCTCAAATGAGCAAGTTACATGGTCACCCGGCTAGCTTAGCTCGAGGCTGACTTGGTTGGCAGAAGATTAAGGCCAATCCCGCAGCCGAAGATTAGCAGGGCGCCTACCACCAGCCGCCAGCCTATCGGTTCGCCCAGGTACAACACCCCAAAACTGGCTACGAGTGGGACCTCAGCCGTCATCATAACGCTCACCTTGTCTGCTGGGATACGAACCAAAGCCTGATTGATGGAGAGTTGGGCACCGACCGAAAAAACAGCCACCGCCGCCAGCTCTATCCAAGCAACGGCTTTTCCTGGCAGAAGCGGGCCCTCCTGTATGAGTAACGGCCCAATGCTGGCCATGCTACCAATCAGGCAAAGATAGAAAAATAAGGTGTAGATATTGTTCTCCTTGCCCAATCGGCGAACCAGGAGGAGAGTGAGCGCGCACAATACAGAAGCGATAATGGCGAAAAGATGCCCCAAATCCAGGCCCCCTGTCGATTCGCCCGGCCAAAGAATAAGGGTCGTGCCGATAAGGGTGCCGGTTATAAAGGGCCAGGACCCCTTGGCCGTGGGCTCGCCAGCCACCCAGGGTGATAGGAGAGCGGTGAAGGCTGGGTAAAGGTAGAAAAGGACCATTGCCAGGGAAAGGGGAATCCTCTGGAAGGCGGCCACTAAAAGCAAGAAGGCGACCGCTCCGCACAGGCCACGAAAGGTGAGGAGGAAGCGCTGCCTCCCCCAGAGGCTCAGCTTTAGTGCCCGGACGATGACCGGCACCAGCATCAGGCCAAGCACAAAGCGGCCCAGACCAATCTGCCAGACGCTCAAGTGGGCCCCGGCCAGTTTTGCCGAGACACTCATAGCGCTATAGAATAAAGGGGCCAGGCTGACCCAGATCAGTCCGCTCAGCACAACCCGCACTGTGGTCACGATCACCTCCCATAGCTAAATTAAAGTCTCGGAATTTCTAAAATTTATTGAAATAAAGTGTTTTAAATGGCATCTTTTTTATGCCAGGCACATGGAATAATGGAATGTTGGTACAATGGGATAATGGTCAAAAACGCATAACTTCAGCGTTTGGATTAATGTTTTTTCGATCCATGGTTTGTTTATCTCATGAATCATGATGTTTTTCAATGAGAATGAGGTGGAATAGAAACCCAATATTCCATCATTCCATTATTCCAATTGTGAGCGAAGCGAACTAAGTTCATTTTAGAGCACGGAGAATAGCTATGATTCGGAAATGTGATGGCAGGGACTTAGAGAGTATCTATTCTATTATCAATGATGCCGCAAAAAAGTATAATGGCTTCATCCCAAAAGACCGCTGGAAAGTGCCTTATATGCCTTTAGAGGAGCTAAAGCATGAGATTGAAGGGGGTGTTGTATTTTGGGGATATGAAAGAAATGGCGAATTGTTCGGTGTGATGGGTATACAACATGTTAAAGATGTAACTCTAATCAGACACGCATATGTTCGCCCGTCGGAGCAAGGTAAGGGCGTTGGAAGCAACTTGCTGTCTTTTCTTTGTAAGCAGACAACTCGTCCGATTTTGATTGGCACATGGGCAGATGCTGACTGGGCTGTTCGTTTTTATGAAAATCGCGGTTTTGGACTGGTTTCGCCAAAAGACAAGAATCGTTTACTTAAGAAATACTGGTCGATTCCCGAAAGTCAAGTTCAAACCTCTGTTGT
>JAFDIX010000870.1 GCA_019307805.1 Deltaproteobacteria bacterium
CTCAGGTTCACGGTTCACGGCTGGTCGCCTTATCTTCATATTGGTCTATGTTCATCCTTTTTTAACCTTGAACCGTGAACCCCTGGCCCAGACCTGGCATAGCAAAATGCGGTGTAGGAAAGCCACGTGATCATAAGCGCTGAAAGCAGTTTTATATTCGCATTCCGTCGCGCCAGGGCAGGCGTTGAACCTGACAACCTGAGTTACAATTTCGAACCCATTGGAGGACTTCGTGGAAACGATCTACTACATCATACTGGTGCCCATGGTATACCTTGCATTCGGAATCTTTTTTGTGGGAACCGGTATCAGGCTCTACAAACTGTTTCGAAGCCCCAAGAATCCTGCCACACTCCAGATACCTGCCACACTCCAGATATATCCGGAAAGACGCCCAAGATGGCTTTGGGCCCTGCACGATACCTTCCTGCTTCCGACGGTGAGAAGGCACAACCCCGTCATGTGGGTTTTTCTGATGGCCTTCCATGTCTGTTTCCTCCTGGTCATTATCGGGCACCTGGAGCTTTTTGCTGATTTTCAAATATTTCAGGTTGTTGAACACGAGGTATTCCTGGGAAGAGGGTTTGTCGGTCTCATCCTGTCCATTGCGCTTCTCTATTTTCTGTTCAGGCGATTTCTTTCGCCGGTCAGGGAACTCTCGGTCCCTGAAGATTATTATCTTCTGATCCTGCTGTTTCTCACAGTGGTCTTTGGAAGTGAGATGGACTGGGCCAGGAGGTGGTATGAGTATGACGGCCTCATGGTGGATGATTACCGGACCTATCTCATGGGCCTCCTCTCTTTAACACCTGCACTGGAAGACTCCCTTACCTTCTCAGGGCATTCCTTTATGCTGGTCTTGCACGTCTTCTTTGCAAACCTCTTTCTCATGTTTTTTCCCTTCAGCAAGATCATGCATTCTTTTCTGTCCCTGCCAATGAACAAGTTGAGACGAGGTTAACCATGGATCAGAATACGCGAGACGAATTACTGAAGCTCTTCCGAACCAAACTCAATGAGGCCATGAAATTTTACCTGGAAACCTGCTCCAGGTGCGGCCTCTGCACCGAGGCCTGCCATGTGTATGCGTCCATGGGGCAGGTCAAATATATTGCCGCCTACCGGGCCGAAATCGTGCGAAGGATATACAAAAAATATTTCAAGGGACGGGGCAAGTGGTGGTCTTCCGTGGGTGAAGCCAAGGAACTGACCGACATTTCCCTGCAGGAACTCTACGATGCCGCCTATTCCTGCACGGGTTGCAGGCGCTGCATGCTCTACTGCCCCCACGGAATCGACACCCAGATGATCATGTCCATTGCCAAGCTGCTCCTGGTGGGTGCAAACGCCGAGCCCGAGATTCTGACCCTGCTGGCCGATACCTCCATTCAGAAAGAGAAATCCCTGGACATCATCAGAGAAGGATTTTTGCAGGGAATCAAGAACCTGGAAGAGGAAGTGGTAAAGAAGTGGAAGGTGGAGGCGGGGTCAACGCCCATCCCGGTAGATGCCGAGGGGGCGAATCTTCTCTATGTGGCCCTGGCCGGCGCCCATTCCATCATCCCCGCAGCAGCCATTTTTAATGCCGCCGGCGAAAACTGGACCCTCAGTTTTTTTGAGGCGGTCAACTTCGGGGCCTTTGTGGGAGATCCCACCAAGACCAAACTGATCCTGGATCGGATTATTAACGAGGCGAAACGTTTAAGAGTAAAGGAGGTCTGCATCTGCGAGTGCGGTACGGCCTATCGGGTGATGAAACAACTCGCTGGTGAGCAGCCCTTCCGTATTTCTTCCATTACGGATGTACATGCCCGGTATATTCGGGAAGGCAGAATAAAACTGGACAAAACCAGGTTCAGCGGGCCCATCACCTATCACGACCCCTGTCAGATCGCCAGGAATGCGGGCGTGTTTGATGAGCCGCGCTACATCCTGCGACATATCACCGATAACTTCCGGGAAATGAGTCCCGATCCAAAATACAACTGGTGCTGTGGCGGCGGAGGAGGCCTCGTGGCACTGGGTGAGGAGACCCTGGATTTCCGGATGAAATCGGCCAGAGTCAAAGCGGATCAGGTAAAGGAGACCGGGGCGACAATACTCACCACCGCGTGCGAGAACTGCCATTCCCAGCTCAGTGACCTCAACAGTCACTACGAACTGGGGGTGGAGGTCATGTTTCTCTCCTCCATGGTGGCCGATGCCCTTATCGCTGATTCAAACGATGCAATGAATAAAGCGGCATAAAAAACAAGTAGAGAAAGGAAATCGAGAAATGGAAAAGTGGAAATTCACGTTGGGTATGCTCATATTGAGTCTTCTGTTCATCTTCCCTGTAGCCTCACATGCAGATATCAAGAAGGATTTTGTCGCCTTTGACCGGGCCTTTATACCTCCCCTTGCCATCACCAACCAGGAGAAGGTGAAACCCTCCAGGAAGGCCAT
>JAFDIX010000871.1 GCA_019307805.1 Deltaproteobacteria bacterium
CGAGTATTCCTATCAGGAAGCTCTCTGGCTGGAAGGACTCGGTCTTTGCGCCAAAGGAGAGGGCGGACGAATGGTCGAATCCAAGACCGTCTCCATGAATGGCAAGTTGCCGTTGAATCCTTCTGGCGGTATTTTGCCGGGCGTTCCCAATGGTGTGGCAGGAGCCTCTCGTGTAGCTGAGGCTGTATTGCAGCTTCGCGGCGAAGCGGGCGAAAGACAGGTCAAGGGAGCCAAAACAGCGCTGGCCCACGGTTACACTGGTATCTGCGGACAGCATCAGGCTGTGATGGTTTTGGGGAACTCGTAGTTCGGAGGAATGATATGGCTAATAAAGTAGCAATAGTAGGAATCGGACAGACCTATCATAAAAGCAATCGTCCCGATGTGAACATGCAAGAGATGGTCGGCGAAGCAGTCAGGGCAGCCTTAGAGGATGCTCAACTGGGTTTAAAAGACATCGACGCAACTTTTCACTCCAACATGGAAACCTTTGAGGGAATTTTTCTGCCCGATCATATAATGGCCGCAGAAATGGGAGGCTTTGGCAAGCCTGGCTTCAAAGTGGCCACCGGCGGCACCAGCGGCGGTTCGGTAGTGTGCGAAGGTTTTTATATGATTGCCTCGGGCCTCCAAGATGTGATTATGGTCGTCGGGTATGAAAAACAGGACTGCGGCGATACGACCGCTGCGATCACCGCTGCGCTGGTTCCCTCATGGAGCAAAGGCGCAGCAACGGGCGCAATCGGGGAATTCGCCAAGCAGGCCCTTTCATATATGGAAACTTCGGGAGCCAAAGAGGAACACGCGGCTATGGTCAGGCTGAAGGCAGACAAGGGGGCTTGTCGTAATCCGTACTCTCACCTGAAACTTGGTCTAACAAGCATAGACCAAGTGCTGGAATCGGGGTACCTGGTATGGCCACTCAGGTTCCTGGATTTCTGCCCGCAATCATGCGGAGCCTGTGTCCTCATCCTGGCTTCTGAAGAGAAGGCAAAGAAGATCACTAAGAAACCTGTCTGGCTGGCCGATGTTGAAGTCGTTCATCAGGAACCATTCAAAGCCGGCACATTTGGCGATCCCACCGGCACAGAGACCTATACCCAGCAGGTCGCCTGTGAAAACCTGTACAAGAGAAACGGCATAACCAATGTCCGCAAAGATATCGATCTGGCGGAGATCTACGAGCCCTCCAACTGGGAGGAAATGAATCTTTACGAGCACTTCCACTTTTGCGAAAAGGGCGAGGGATGGAAACTGATAGAGAAGGGCGTAACCGAGATGGATGGAGAATTCCCGGTAAATCCTTCCGGAGGGGTGATAGCCACTAATCCGATCGGGGCTACGCCGATCATCCGGGTTGCCGAAGCAGCTTTGCAGATTCGCGGCGATGCCGGTGAACATCAGGCCACCCGGGATGTCAAAACAGCTTTAGCTTCCGCACTCGGAGGCCCGAACTGGACGACACTGGCATTACTCAAGAGAGAGATGTAAGGAGGTATTAAAAAATGGCGAAAGAACCGGAATATATCATCGTAAATATCGATACGCCTCGTAAATATAACTGGTCGACCGGCAAATACCTGGGGCACGTTTATGCCGAAGCCAAAGAGAATAAGAAACTGGTTGGGAACAAATGTCCCAAGTGTAAAGAAATCATGTGGGGACCCACTATCGTTTGTCCAAAATGCAAAGTAGAGACAGGCTGGGAATGGGAAGAACTCCCCGAAACCGGTACTTTAACCCAGTATACCTATCTCGTCTTCCCGCTCTGGGACCCGCACTACGGAGAGAGGTGGGCCAACCCCCATCCTTCCGGCACCATCCTTCTGGATAACGGCGTCTATCAGCGACATTTCCTTGAGGAGACAGACCCGGAGAAGCTGAAGGTCGGAATGAGAGTTCAGGCAGTTTGGAAGGAAGACTACGACGAGCGCGGCCTGGGAATGCAGGACGTACCATTCTACAGGACGACCGAGGAGTAGGAGGCAAACATGCAGACAACATCTGAAAAAATAGAAGATATGGATGTCTGGATTTATCATGGCCAGATATACATCCCAAACACATTTTCCGCCGGTGCTACCGGCAGTCGGTTTCTAACCACCATAAGGGACAAAAACAAGATCACAGGCACTCGATGCAAAAAATGTAATCGCGTTTACGTTCCAGCCAGATCC
>JAFDIX010000872.1 GCA_019307805.1 Deltaproteobacteria bacterium
GGGTGGGCTGGGATTATATCGTAAAATCCATGAGGGCGCTCACTGATGAAGACCGGGATGTTCCCCTGGCGCTGGATCTTTTCCACACCCTGGGTGTAATCAAACTGGCCACCCTATTGGCCAATAAACGGGGGCTCAGCCCTGAAATCGTCACCATCACCATGATCCTGCACGACCACGGGCGACTTGTCACCGGCGTGTGGGACGGACACGACGAAATATCTCCCCCACTCGTGCGAAAAATCCTGAAAGATATTGGTGAATTCACCCCCGAGGAGATTGATCAGATCGTAAGACTGACCCGCACCCACAGGCAAAAGGACGAAACCGGAGACCCCTACGAAGAATGCATACGGGATGCAGATGTCCTTGACGTCTATCTTGCGGGCACCGCGGGGTTTGCACGTGATGTGGAGCCCCTGGGTGAGTATATCGCCAAGAACAGAAAGCGCCTGGAAAACCTGGCCGAGGAACTGGGTTTCACCCTCGCCACCCCATAGAGGTTGCGGGAAAACCTCCGAAAAGTATCCTTGAGGAATTGAGTTTTCCTCGACCCATCTCAAGAGGCTGTCGGAAAGGCCCTAGATGCAAGGCATCCGAAGTCCCGAGGAATGAAGCGTACATAAAGTACGCTGGAATGACGCGGGACGAGGATAACACAGCAGGTAGGGGTTTTCCGGCAGCCTCATCCTTTTATTCTTCGTCTTCCCACCTGGCATGCTTCACGCTAAAGCCCTTGACGATATCCTTGACATTAATGACCTCCAGTCCCTCATCAAGCACTTCAATGCTGTGCGGTACGTTCGGGGGATCATACACGAACTCGCCCGGTCCGAGAATTTTTTCCTCATCCCCAACAATCCATTTTGCCCTGCCCTTGAGCACGATCATGAACTGTTCATTGGGATGGGCATGGGTCTTTGCCTCTGTATTTGGCGGGAATTTTAAAAGCCCGACCTCCACCTTCTCCCCTTTGACGCTCGGGCCGAATGCCGTGGAATACTTTGGCGTGATGAGTTCTCCTTCCAAATCTTTCCATTTGTAAAAAGCCATTTTATTCCTCCATTTATCTTTATTCATCCAACCGATCAGGGAGACCGAGCGTTTCCGCGATTTCCTGGAGCTGCTCAATGACGGCAGGTGCAACCGGCACACCGTCCTTTCTCATCTGCTGCCCCCTGCGTATGGCCATCTCACCCGGCAACCGAATGGGCTCTGCCCCTTCCATAGGGGTCGCACTCTTCATTTCCCGGATTCGAAGATCCATTTCCGCCTTGAAGTCCTCGAGATCCCGGAAAAGATCGGGCCGCATGGCAAAGTAGACCTGCCCGGAGTTGGTAGGATTATGGAAATCCTTGTTGAAATCAAGGACCGCACTCCCAAAGGCAGCCGTATTCAGGACACCGGCCAGGGCGCCGATCACAAAATTGAGTCCGTATCCTTTGTGTCCTCCAATGGGAAGCAGGAATCCGTCATGAATGCGCTTCGGGTCGGTCAGGGGCTGCCCTTTCCGGTCTACCATCCAGCCGACAGGGAGTTCCTCTCCCTTCTGGGCCGTCACCTTTACCTTTCCAAAGGAAGCCACCGTGGTAGCGATGTCCAGCACAATGGGCGGTTCTTCCCCGGTCGGAATAGCAAAGGCAATGGGGTTGGTGCTGAGGAGCAGGTCCACACCGCCCCAGGGCGGCATGTGGTTGGCGTTGCCGATGGCCATATACATCGAAATCATGTCATGAGGCAGACTCAAGGCCGCATAGACACCCCCTGCACCGGCGTGGTTGCTGTGTTGAATGCCTATCCAGGCCAGGCCATTCTCCTTGGCTTTCTTTATGGCCAGCTCAACGGCGGATGTCACCACCACCTGTCCCAAACCGTTATCCCCGTCCATAATGGCACTCACAGGCGTCTCACGCAGGGCCTGAATGTTCGGATTGAGATTATATCCCCCCTCTTCCAGCCGTCGAAAATATCCCGGCAACCGGAAAATGCCGTGCCCATGCATGCCCCTTAGGTCCGCCTCAATCATTCGGACGGCGCATGTGCGCGCATGCTCCTTTTGAACCCCCTTTTTTAAGAGGACGGCCTCAATAAATGATTCCAGGCGCTCAACCGTAAACAAACCCTTCTCCATTGTTCTTCCAACTCCCATTTTCCGATGATTCGTTGATGACCATGACTCTTCCAACTCCCATTTTCCGATGATTCGTTGATGACCATGACTATACTTGTTGATTCTGAAGATATTGGGAATACCAGGGACTGTCAACATTGATTTCCTACTCAGCGGCGATAAAAGTAAAGAATCCGAGCCCAGAGGACCCGGCTTTGGTTCACCCTTGAAAAGGGACCAGAAACCCGCTCTCAGACCTCTGGGTTGTTGGAGTAATGGAGTGCTGGAGTATTGGTCTAGAACTGCTGGAAGGGCCTTGTTGCTCCCAAAAGACGCATAAACGCTGCTTCCCTTGGATTTTGCTTGGAAAGTCTCAGGTAAGATGTTTTCCAATACTCCAATAATCCACCACTCCATTACTCCATGTGAAAATAAAAGAAAAATTACCG
>JAFDIX010000873.1 GCA_019307805.1 Deltaproteobacteria bacterium
GCCGATCAGTCTCAGCAGTTGAAGCACGGCAGAAGTTGGGCGAATTACTCAATAGGGTTGCTTTGCAGGGGGAAGAAATCATTATTGAGCGGGCAGGAAAGAAAATAGCCCGTCTTTCACCTGTAGATGACATAGAAGCACGCCGCCTGGGGAGGCTCGATTTCCGCAAGGCCGCAGGGTTGGGAAAAGAAATCTGGAGAGGCATGGATGTTGATGAGTATCTGCGCCGAGAGCGCGACACGTGGGCCTAGATCTTAAATCCGGAGATATCATTTTAATGAGATAAAGGTTCTTCTGGTTGGCGAATTGTAACCTGCGGCAACTTCTTGCCTTATACTTTCCAGATACCTTTTGTTTGGGTGCGCCTTTTGCTGTGAGACGCATATGGAAAGGCGGGTCTTTAAAAGGGTTTCTATGGACTTCTCTATTTCCTTTATCATGGCTGAGGATATGCTAGGGTCGCGCCAAGGCGAAATAAAGATTTTCCGCAGGCTCTGCATTGCGGAGAATGTAGGTGTAAGTCAGTTCGTCCGGCACGGTGCCTGATCGAACAAGTTTATATTTGTAATTACTGAAAAGTTCGTGTCCTTGCCAGGAGTCATGCAGACGGAGTTGAATTACCTCCTCGCCGATTGTATCCTTCCATGAAGCCCCGGACGTCAGGTAGTAATCAAAGAAATAATATTTCTCATTCCTGGGAATTGTCTTTAAGAAGGCAAGGGGGAGGTTGTTGGCCTCCTGGGGCCAGATGCCCTTGTAATTGCCCTCCACTTTTTTTTGCTTCCAGGCGTTTTTTTGAAGTGGAATTTGAATGGCATAACGCACCTTGATAATCCGTGTCTGACCAGGCTCGAAGGTCTCCCGCCAGACCATCAGGTTCTGGAATGTCTCTGGGCCAATTCGCTCGGTAGCAAACATCTTGCGCCTCTTTATGGCGGGTGTGTTTGAAGAGTCCGCCCCCGGACCCAGTTCCGGATAATCGGGCAGATCGGTGTAGCCTTCCCTGTCCGGCCCCGATACAAATCGGTGTTTTATGTTGCGAGGGTACCCGGTCACCCGCTTGAAGACCGAGCGCATCGATCCGTCCGTTTCAACCACAAAGGAATCGAATTCAAAGGAAGAATACCGGGAATTGCTCACCGGGAAACCAACTGTCAGGGCCAGCGCCTCCGGCGCATCATTTACCATTGTAAATGCCGCATGAACCGTAATGACAACCGGATTTCTCTTCCGTTCCGGCATCTTCCCGACCGCTATCTCGACCAGCGCCTTTTCCATGCGAATATTATATGACTGATTGACCGAACCGATGTTTGCCATGACGCGACCGTTCTTGGGCGCAACGGTCACCTCCCGCACAACATTAAGATCGGCGATTGCCGACTGGGGAATCAGCAGCAGCATTGCCCAAACTACCGGCCACACCATCACTTTCATCCCGTATGCCCCACAGTCATTTTCATCATAATTGCACCTTCCATCGCCTCAAACGAAAAACTTCTTCTCATGGGCGCATTCATCCTTTTTGGGTGGCTGGGAGAATTGCCCCTGGGTGTCTATTTCCAGGTTATCCCCCTCTGCTTCAGCAGCTTTCGGGCTTTTTTGTGACCCTTCCTTGCAGCCATGCGGTACAACTTGTTCGCCTGTGACAGGTCTTTGGGAACACCCCAACCATTTTCACTCATCCTGGCAAGATTCCAGAACCCATAAGAACCTCCCTGATCCGCTGTCTTTTGGAACCACTTCCTTGCTTCCTGGTAGTCCTGCTTCACCCCCCAGCCGTTAAGATACATCATGCCCAGGTTGTTTTGTCCATTTCTGTGCCCTCCTTCAGCGGCCTTGCGATACCACTTTACGGCTTCAGCATAATCCTTTGAAACGCCTTGACCAAACTGGTACATCCAACCCAACTCATCGTAAGCCTTGGCAAAGCCTTGAATTGCAGCCTTTCGATACCACAGAATTGCTTCTTTATAGTCTTGCTCGACCCCACGGCCATCTTGATACATTTTCCCCAGATTATGCTGTGCCCAGTCATATCCTTGCACGGCTGCCATGCGGTACCACTTTACCGCTTCCCCGTAATCCTTGGGAACGCCTAAACCTTTGGCATAAAAAACCCCCAGTTGGTTCTGTGATCGGGTATCTCCCCTATCAGCAGCCATGCGGTACCA
>JAFDIX010000874.1 GCA_019307805.1 Deltaproteobacteria bacterium
CACGAATATGACCGTAATCGAAAATATCCTGCTCGGGAGGCACATATTCAGGAGATGCGGTCTTCTCTCCCAGGCGTTTTTTTATGGAAAGACTCGAAGCGAAGAGATAGGGCAGAGGAGAAAAGCGGAGGAGGTCATAGACTTCCTGGATCTGCAGGCCCACAGAAACAAACGGATCGGAAGCCTTCCGTACGGCGTGCAAAAGCTCGTGGAGCTTGGACGAGCTCTGGCTCTCGAACCTGAGGTGTTATTGATGGATGAGGTCTCTTCTGGAATGAATTTGGAGGAAACTCAGGACCTGATGATATGGATCACTGACATCAGCGAAGACCTGGGCATAACTCTGGTCCTTGTTGAACACGATATGCGGCTTGTTATGGGAGTATCAGACCGAGGTCGACCTGAGGAGATCCAGTCCAACGAGGAGGTCATTAAGGCATATCTTGGAGAGGGTGATGGCGCTTTTAGAGGTTAACAACATAGAAACATACTATGACAATGTCATAGAGGCTATCAGGGGAATATCCATCAAAGTGTTGCGCGACCAGATTGTGACGGTCCTGGGTTCAAATGGGGCCGGCAAAACTACACTTTTGCACACCATTTCCCCATGGAATTCATGGGAAAGCGGATTGAGAGGGAAGATCCTGAAAAGATCGTTGCCCTCGGTCTCGCTCATGTTCCCGAGGGGCGACAGCTTTTTCCAAAACTTAATGTTCAGGAAAATCTCAGGATGGGAACCTATATAAGGAGAAGAGATCATGATCTTGACAGAGATTATGCCAAGGTCTTTGATTATTTTCCGGTCTTGAAAAACAGAAAAAGCCAGCGTGCAGAGACTTTGAGTGGTGGCGAACAACAGATGGTGGCCATAGGCAGGGCTCTCATGTCGAGGCCAAAGCTACTTTTGCTGGATGAACCCTCTCTCGGTTTATCTCCCCTCATCGTTGACCAGATTTTCCAGATCATCAAGAAAATCAATAAGGAAGGAACTGCAATCCTGTTAGTGGAACAAAACGCTCATAGGGCATTTAGTGTCGCAGAGTTTGGTTATATTCTTGAAAACGGCAGGATCGTCCTTGCTGATACGACTGAATGGCTGGTGGAACAGGAAGATGTCAAGGAATTCTATCTTGGTATCACAAAGGATATATCTGTAAAGGGGTATAAACGCTATAAGAGAAAAAAGAGGTGGAGATGACTTCCTCCAAAGAAGGAATGGCCCAATTTGTTCAAGATATAATGGAAAGCAGGTTTGCATTGCCCTATGAGGAGGGCAGATCAAAAGTCATACCTCTGGCCGAGGCCATCCAGCAGAACGTTGAAGAGGGGATGAGCATTCACCTTTTGGGTCTTCACTATCGCTCTCACGCCGCAATTTACGAACTGTTAAGGCAGTTTTGGAACGGGCAACCGGATTTCACCATTGTGGCGCCTATCCGACCATGGGACCCAACCCGGTTTATAATCGAATCTTTAAGAAAGGACATGTCTCCTTCGAGAATTGGAGCTTTCTCACCTTTACACTGAGGCTACTTGCAGGCGCCATGGGGGTGGGATTTCTGCCCACACGATCCCGGCTCATAGATGACCCCTTCGGAGAAGTCCCGGGTCTGGCAGCGGTGCGGGCGCTGAATCCCGATATCACTTTACTGCACGGGCATGCCGCGGATAAATTCGGAAACACCATCCTGATGCCTCCGAGGGGAGAGGACATCTACGGTGTTTTTGCCAGCAGGGAAGGTGCCATCGTAACCGTAGAGAAGATCGTCTCCACGGATTTCATACGGCAGAATTCTCATCTCGTGAGATTGCCTGGGAGTTTCGTAAGAAGCGTATCCGAAGTGCCTATGGGCGCCCATCCCAGCGGGTTGAACAGCCAGGGCCTTTCTGGGTTAGACAGCTATTCCGAGGATATCCCATTTTATGTCGAGCTTAGGAAGGCAGCAAAGGATACAGATGCCCTGGATGCCTGGATCAAAGAATGGATTCTAAGTTGTAAAGATCGTAAGGACTATTTTGCAAAATTGGGAAACAAAAGAGTGCATATTTTGAAGGGTCGTTCTCACCAGAATGCGTGGTTCTACGAGCTTAACAGCAAAGTTCCTGATATCAGCGCAAGACCCACTATGCCCTCCCCCTTGGAGAGAGCGGTGCTGGCCAGTGCTGAAGTCATCAGAAACAAAATCCGAAGGGGCCCGTGCAAACTGATTCTCACCGGTGCAGGCCTGGCAAGCCTGGCAGCCTGGGTGGCAATATACGGGCTGAAAGAAGAAGGGACAGAGGTGGAACTGATGTCAGAATTAGGTTTTTTTGGGTTTTCTCCCAGGCCTGGCGAGCCTTTTCTATTCAATCTCTCAAATATTCCTACCTGCAAAGAACTGGACGGTATTCTGACTATACTCGGGATTATGATGTCGAACCGACGGACCGAATGCATAGGAACACTGAGTGCCGCCCAGGTAGATAGATTTGGAAACCTGAATACTACCGTAATACCTGAAAAGAAAATGCTAATTACCGGCTCTGGAGGCGCTAATGACGTGATGTCTACCGCCAGCGAAGTGGTAGTCATCATGCCGCAGTCTAAGGAGCGTTTTGTGGAGAAGCTTCCTTTTGTAACAAGCCCCGGTGCTGCCACCAAGGCCCTTATTTCAACCTTGGGAGTGTTTGAAAAATTGGAGGGCGACCTGGACTTCACACTTACCTCCTATTTTGAAGATCAATTGCCCGCAGGAAGAGATATGGCAATACGTGAGATCAGGGAACAATGCGGGTGGAACTTGCGGGTCACAGACAATCCGGTAAGATTCCCCGTTCCCGATGCCAGAGATTTGGCCACCCTGCGGATGTTCGATCCGGACCGGTATTTTCTTAGGGATTAATATCAGGGCTTTTGCTCGTATTGACGGTCTTCAATTCAGGAATCTGCTCCAGCAATCAATTCATATGCGTCCTATCGGTCAGAATCACGAGGAATAGGTCTCACCTCTTTGCTAAACCCAGGACATCATCCTTTCCAAACCTTTTCTCTGCTGAAATCGCGTCCGGAACTCCCCCCGGTTTTTTCAATCCTGGCTATCCAGCTATCTACGCGGTTCTTCCCGTATGCCTCTTCCCACGCAATCAGGATAGCTTTCAACGGTACATCGGCAGTGCTTCCATGGTCTGCCACATATTCCATGAATTGCTCTTTTTCAAGATTGTAGGACTGAAAAACGGAATCTTCCAGTCCGTTGAATTCGAGGGGCTCCACGCTCTGGCGTTCACACAGTTCCCTGTTGAATGCCGGGGTTGACTTGATCCATTTGCCATCGAGATAGAATTCGGTCATACCGTGATATACGAATAGATCGTTGCCTAAATGCTCTATGAGCTGCGTGGTGGCCAGATGATTTCGGACATCTGCAAAGGCCAGCCTGCTGGGAATCCCCGAGGCCCTCCCAAGGGCACAGAGGAGGGAGGCCTTGCAAACACAGTAGCCACGGCCGCTTTTCAGGACATTGCTGGCCCGGTAATGCTCGGGTAGATAGAAGGGATAGTAGGGGTCATACCATATGCCATCGCGAACAGCGTAATAGAGTTTTATGGCCCTCCGTGGCATAATCAATTATAGATGGATGATCGCTGTCAATAATAGGTGTTGGGTTCAGGTATTTTTGGTCAATTTGGCTCATTAGTTTTGCTCCTTGATTTGATCGGGCGTCAATGTAGAGCCCTCTTCTAAAAGGTATATATCACCATCCTATTTTTTGATGGTCTCGTA
>JAFDIX010000875.1 GCA_019307805.1 Deltaproteobacteria bacterium
GGCGCCGTTCACATTATGACCGTAGAGCTTGTATCCCTTATCCGGCCGGGTGGAATTCATACAGAGATGGTACCTGCCTTCCAAACAGCGGGCGCAGGTTCCGCACCCCTTTTGTGGCTCTCCAATGACACGGTCCCCAATGGAGAACTTGTCTACACGGTCTCCCATGGCCGCCACTTCTCCAAACCATTCATGGCCCAGGATAAAGGGAAGGGCAGGGGGGTACAACCCCTCAAAATCGCCCTTGACCATGTGAATATCCGTGGCGCATATGCCGCAGCCCAGGACGCGGCAGAGGACTTCATCAGGGCCATAATGAGGTGTTTCCACGTCCTCATACCGAAGATCGTTCCAATCATGGAGGACGACCGCTTTCATTGTATCCGGGATTTGTAGTGTCATGTTGTCTCCTTAGGAATCAGATAAAGATCTTGCCAGGTAGGCAATAAAGTCAAACACGTCCTGCTGTCTGAAGGCCGCCCTGAGACCCATTAACTGCCGGATCCTTTCAAAGCGCTCCTTTTGAAGGGTGGGATCTTCGGTTTGGAGCTCCTTTGGATCGATCTTCTCATCAGCAAGGATTTTTTTGAAAGCCACGATTTCCGATGCAAAGGTCTCGCCTTTGTTGGACATCTTAAAAAAATGATCGGTTTTGTTGCCTTCCCTGTCGGAGCGCGTCGGAGAAAGATGAAAATTATCGATGAAAGTGATTCTTCGCAAATACAATGGTTTTCGTATCACCTCTATGAGATCGGGGTATCCGTCTTCTCTGTTCAGGGAGAGGCGCCCCATATCCTCAGGACGGCTGATCACGTAGTAGCGGTTGATCTCGGTGCATGCGGGATCTACCTGCATCACTTCCTTCCAACCGTCCTCCCACTCGAGCAAAAGATATTTCTCCTGCTCCGGATGGGGACTGGGTCGAGTGGCAAAGGGCTGTCGCAGGAGATCGCGCTGGAGCGGGGTTGGCAGGAGTTCGAAATCCTCTTCGACACGAGATCCGTCTTCAAAGAGGATCTCAATTTTTTGTGGCTTTGCTGCAGGCATGGTAACTAGCCCCTTTTTTTCAGAAGGTTTGTGAGTTCTGTGAAGGAATGGATGACAAAGTCTGCCTTTGATTCTCCCAAATCAATATAGCCTGTATACTGAATGGTGTTGAACCCAAGATCATGGGCCGGGTTAATATCGGTTTCCGGCTTATCACCGATGATGACCGCTTCACCGGGTTCAATGCCCCGTTCCTTCAGCTCCCTGATCAGGACTACATAAATGCTGCCGTCTTTCTTGGACTTGCCCTTGTATTTCAGGTCCATGGAATCGTCTTCCAGATTAATTTTGCCCTGTGGTGTAATCAGTTCCTCAAAATACTTCACCAGGCCCCGCCTCTTCAGAAAGGTGGAAATGAAGTCCGTGCCGACCGGCCCAAGGGTCTTCTTCATTTCCGTAATGACCTGGAGCACAATGCCCTGGGCGTCAAGATATTCGAGGGCATCCACCAGACCCTCGGCCATGTCCAGGTATTCCTGTTCCTTTTCCGCAAAAAGTGCGGTAGCCCTAGCATCACCGTCCAATACAAAGGTGGAGATCTCATCCCGGTGCCCTTCTTTAATCCTACCGTAGGTCCCATACTTTTCCTTCAGGACCCTGTACCTTCTTACGGTCTCTGGAATGAGCTCCGGCTTTCCCAGTTCCTTGCAGATATCGCCAAAAACGAGGGGATTTCTCAAACCCCCGGGATTTTGAATGCATTGGCCAAAATCGAAACCGCAATATTTAACTTCCAGCATGATGAAACTCCATCCCTGGTTTCAGGGTGCGTTAGATGTTCTCAAGACGCCGGCCCAGGCCTCTCATTCTATTCAGGTTTGAACCGGGGACACAAGAGGGCGTGGCATATGAAATAATCATTTCAGCCTTTGGAGACTTCATAGCGGAATACAGGAGGGGGTGTCAAGTGAAGTGCAGTGCCTTTTTTGCCACTTCCCATCCGCCACAGAACCCTTCTCATTTCTATAAAAAGCCTAGTATCATGTCCCAGAAATAATTTTAACCCAGGTTGAGCGGTTGAGCGTTTCCCGCTGAAAGCGGGATTACGGGTTGAAGACACCTAAACAGCGTTCGTCAAAGGGTTCTGGTCATTATTACGGCGACAAAGCCGTCTCACCCAATGGG
>JAFDIX010000168.1 GCA_019307805.1 Deltaproteobacteria bacterium
ACGGAGGGCCCGCTCAACCTCGATGGTGAAATCCACATGTCCCGGTGTATCGATAATATTTACATCATGCCCCTTCCACTGGCAGTGGGTGGCCGCGGAGGAAATGGTAATCCCTCTCTCCTTTTCCAGCTCCATGGAGTCCATCTTGGCGCCCACGCCGTCCTTTCCCTTGACCTCGTGGATGGCGAATATTCGCTGGGTATAATACAGGATTCTCTCGGTCAGGGTGGTCTTGCCGGAATCAATGTGGGCGCTGATGCCTATGTTTCTCAAAGATTGGATATCTTCTATCATTTATAAAACCTCGTTGATCAAGCTCCCCGCAACGGACTGCGGGGTGTTCTGCCTAAAGCGAACAAAATGAAAAAGAGGGTCTGCATTCGCAAACCCTCTCTGGAACATACAGTATTGGACAAAAAACCGAAAGCGAAAGATTTTAGCCTTTCAGCTTTTCCTTCATGGCATCTACGACCTTGAACAGGTCCTCGGCGACCCCATAATGGGCAACGCGGAATATGGGCGCCTTTTTGTCCTTGTTCACCGCAATCACCGTCCCGGCGCCCCCGATACCGGCCACATGCTGAAACGCACCGCTAATGCCAAAGGCAAGATACACCTTGGGTTTGACCGATTTTCCCGATGTCCCCACCTGATGATACTTGGGCAGCCAGTTCTTGTCCACCACGGGACGCGAGCAGGAAAGCACCCCCCCCATCATCTCCGCCAGTTCTTTGACTGTCTCCACATTCTCGGCCTCTCCAATTCCTCGACCTATGGATATCAGAAGATCCGCCTGGGTAATGTCTATCTCTCCGGCACCCGCATCCTCATAGGCAATAAATTCCTTCCCCCCATCTGAAAGCCCTTCGGGCATGGCTGTTTTCACCACTTCCCCCTGGCGATCCGCCAGGCCTTCATGTGAAATGGCCCCGGGTCTCATGCTCACCAGGTACCCTGGCGATGCCTTCAAAGCGACCTTGCAAAATATCTTTCCATTGTATATCTGCCGAATGCCTGCTGCTCCGCCGTCCTCCAGTTGCACGTCCACACAGTCCGTGGCCAGAGGCAGTCCTGTCTTGACCGAGAGTCCGGGCGCATAGTCCATTCCCCAGGGGGTATGCCCCATCAATGTCAGGACGGGGCCATGCTCTTCGATGAGGGAAGCCAATACCCCTTTGTAGAGTTCCCCGTTGAAGTTGGCCAGTTGATCATCTTCCACCACGATCACACGGTCGGCCTTCCCGGCCACCGCCCCTTCAAAGGCCTCGGATTTCCCCCCCAGCAATACTGCACTCAGGGTGTGACCATGGGCCTCACACAAATCACTCCCTTTTTTGAGCATCTCAAAGGTGATCTCCCTTACTTCCCCCTGCCGATGTTCCACAACCACAAATATATCGCCCATTTTAAACACTCACCCCCTTTTCTTTCATGATCCGCAGCAACTCCTCGGCCACAGTCCCTGCATCCCCCTCTATCATTTCAGCGCCTTCAATTTCAGGCGGCAGGGTCATCTCTTCCACGACACACCAAGGGGCCAGATCTTCCTCCGGGATGCTCAGTTCTTCCAGCCCCAGGACCTTTAATTCCTTTTTGGCCGCCTTGCGAATCCCCATGATGGACACGTATCGGGGCTCATTGATACCTGTCTGGATGGACAATTGCGCCGGGAGCGGAATGCCGCTCACTTCCTCAATACCGCCCTCAAGCTCCATCCGGATCTTCAGCCTTTCCCCGTCGACTTCGACACCCGTCACCACGGACCCGTGGCTTACGCCAAGGTGCTCCGCCAGCATGTTGCCAATCATCCCAAGGTTGTCATCATCGGTTTGAACGCCTGTCAACACCAGGTCACATTCCAAACCACGAATCACTTCCGCCAACACCCGGGACACCACATAGCCGTCCAGGTCCAAATCCCCGGCTTCCACACGAATCGCGCGGTCCGCCCCCATGGCCAGGCATCTCCTGAGGACTTCTTCGTCATCCTCCCCACCAAGGGTAACCGCGGTGACACTCCCCCCCAGCTTCTCCTTCAATACCACGGCCTCCTCAATGGCATAGTTGTCCCATTCATTAATGGCATAGGCCAGCATATCCTTTTTTACATCCTTGCCGCCGCCTTCAATCTCCAGGTCCACCTCCTGGATCTGCGGCACCCGCTTCACACAAACCACGATTTCCATGCGCTATACCTCCAAAAATAGTTTCCGCCCGGCAATGGCCCTTTTTCTCAATCTCAGCGTCATTCTGCGAGATTGATTGTGCGGCATACTCAGGGTATGCCTCCGCGCAATCCTTTGAATTTCTTGATCTGGAAACACATCGTACCCTATTTTTTGATGTGTATTCATTAGCTTCCCCGATAGCCCTGCGGTCTCCATTAACCCATCAGACCTTGGTCAGGTGATATCTGGCGACGGGGATGATGCTGTCGGCAATTTCCCTGCGAAGGGCGATGGCGTTAATGGGAGTGAAACGGGCCAGCCGCTTGAGGGCCATTAACTGGGTTCTCAGTTCCTCTCCTTCGGAAATGGCGGCGAAGATCTGCTTTGCCATCAAATCTATTTTCGGAAAAGCATCGTTCACATACACCCTTGCAACGGCTACATGGATCCGGGCCTTTTCTTCCCCATCCTTCCGGGCTTTCTTCAGGGCCCTCAGGAGTATGCTCTCCATGGCGAAAACCTCGATGATCATATCGGCGATCAGCGCTACGATCTCCTGCTCATCGGCCAGTTTCTCCATGTACTTCTGGGCCGATGCCCCGGCAGAGAGCAGGGTTATTTTTTTGGCGTTGGCGACCAGTTTTTGTTCGGTCTCAAGAAGGCCCTCGGCCTCGCTCATATCGGGCCTGTAAGTAAGAAGCTCCTGGGTCAGTTTCTGGATCACTTCCATGAGGGGAAGTTCTCCCTTCAGGGCAGCACGCATCACGGTGTTCACGATAATGAGCCGATTAATCTCGTTGGTTCCCTCCCATATACGGTTGATTCGGGAATCCCGGTATGCCGCCTCCGCAAAGTACTCCTTGATATACCCGTACCCGCCCAAAATTTGCACGCTTTCATCGACCGCGAAGTCCAACATCTCTGATCCGTAGACCTTGTTGATGGAACACTCCAGGGCATATCTTTTCAGGGCGTCGCCTGTTTGCTTGCCCGCATCTTCCTTGGTCGGATCAATGCCTTTGAGGGTCAGATCCAGCAGGCCCGCGGTGCGATAGACCATGCTCTCATTGGCATAGATGCGGATGGCCATCTCAGCGATTTTATGCTTGATCAGGCCGAATTCACAGATGGGTTTGCCAAACTGAATCCTGCTTTTGGCGTATTTGACGGCTTCTCCGAGGAGGACCTTGCCACCACCCACCGTAAAGGCACCCAGTTTGTAGCGTCCCACATTCAGGGTATTCAGGGCGACCACATGCCCCCTGCCTATTTCGCCGAGGACGTTTTCTACGGGCACTTTTACATCCTGAAAAATGACCGCCCTCGTGGAACTGCCGTGGACGCCCATCTTCTCTTCCTCCTTGTCCACCGACACGCCGTCCCACTCACTCTCCACGATAAAACTGGTGAAATGCTTCCCGTCGACCTGGGCATAGGTAAGGAAAAGATCGGCAAACCCGGCATTGGTAATAAACTGTTTCTGCCCGTTGAGCACATAGTATTTACCGTCCTCCGAAAGGATTGCCGTTGTCTCGGCACTCAGGGCATCGGATCCATGGGCAGGTTCAGTGAGGGCATAGGCCGCCACGAGCTCCGCCGAAGCCAGGCCGGGAAGGTATTTCTCCTTCTGCGCGGGGGTTCCAAAAAGGACGATGGGAAGGCTCCCGATCCCCGTCTGGACAGCGAAGGTGACACTGAATCCGGTTATCCCCTGGCTGATGCGCTCAGTAATGATGGTCGAACTCACCTTATCCAGTTCTGACCCGCCAAAGACCTCGGCAATGTCCGCCCCCAAAAAGCCCAATTCGCCCGCCTTTCTCAAAAGGCCTTTGAGAAGCTCCGGGTTGACCTCCTCGAGTTCTTCTCTTTTTGCCAGGACTTCTCCTATCCCAAATTCTTCTGCTGATTTGGCGATGAGTTCATGCTCCTTGTCAAAATCCTCCGGCGTAAAGATTTCTTCGGGCAACGCATCGAGGAGTAAAAACTCACCCCCTTTAAAGTGCTTCAGATCTGCCATGGCTACCCCCTTTTTTAAGTAGGTTTAATTCCCCTAATCTTCGATTTCAAATATTCCGGCCGCGCCCATCCCGAAGCCGATACACATGGAGACCAGGCCCCACCTCAAATTTCTCTCCTGCATCTCATAGATGAGCTGGGTTGTCAGCTTGGCGCCCGTGCATCCCAGGGGATGCCCGAGGGCGACGGCGCCACCATTCACATTGACGATGTCCTCGTTAAGGCCCAATTCCTTGATGCAATATATGGCCTGGGCAGCAAATGCCTCGTTGAGTTCCACCAGGTCCATTTGATCCAGGCTCATATTGGCTATTTTGAGAACCTTGGGGATTGCGACTGCAGGCCCTACGCCCATGTACTCCGGTTCACAGCCTTCTACCGCATGATAACGGAAGGTGGCCATGGGCCTGAGGCCCAGTTCCTTGGCCTTTTCCTTGGACATGAGTAAAACCCCTGCAGCGGCATCGCTTGTTTGGGATGAATTTCCTGCCGTCACCGTTCCACTGGGCTTAAAGGCAGGTGGAATTTTGGATATACCCTCCTTGGTGGTCCCCGGACGCATGCCCTCGTCTATATCAAAGACGATCTCTTCAAAAACATAGTGCCCGTTTGGCAATTGTTTTTGTATTTTCACCGTGAGGGGCACGATCTGGCTTTCGAATTTGCCTGCCTTGATGGCCGCCTCGGCCTTTTGCTGGCTCTTGGCACCGAACTCGTCCTGTTCATCCCTTGTGATCTTGTAACGTTCTGCCACGTTCTCGGCCGTGAGCCCCATGCCCGTAAAAGCCCCTGGTCTCATGTCAACCAGGGCAGGGTTGGGGTACATCATGCTCCCCCCCATTGGAATGGAACTCATGCTCTCCACACCGCAACCAATGGTCACGTCTGCAAAGCCGCACATGATCTTTTCCGCTGCAATGGCTATGGCCTGGAGTCCGGAAGAGCAGAACCTGTTGACCGTCATCCCTGGAATCCGGTCGGGCCACCCCATGGACATGACCAGGACACGGCCTAAATTGAGACCCTGGTTTGCCTCGGGGAATGTACATCCCACAATCACATCGTCGATCACATCGGGGTCGAGATCTCCAGCCCTTTTCAATAGATCGCCCAGCACCGCACAGCCCATTTCCTCCGGGCGGGTGTCCTTCAGGATTCCTCGAGGGGCCTTTCCCGCTGCCGTCCTGCAGGCAGCAACAATCACGGCTTCTTTCATTTTTCTTTCCCTCCCTCTCTGGTATTCAATGAAAATTCTGCTCCTGCTTAGAACTATAATGTATCTCTAGTTCCTGAGTGGTTTCCCGGTCTCCAGCATGTGTTGAATCCTTGCATGGGTTTTGGGGTCTCCACAGAGGCTGACAAATGCCTCCCGCTCCAAGTCCAGGAGGTATTGCTCACTCACCTTGGTGTCTGCAAGGACTTCTCCACCGCAGACCACATGGGCCACCTTGTTTGAAACGGTGACATCGTGGTCGGTGGCAAATCCCTGTTCATGGAGCGTCCAGATGGCGAGTTTCAACATGGCCAGGGTATCCTTACCTGCCACACGGATTTCATCAAGGGGTCTGGGGGGCCTGTAACCCTCCATGTTCATGGCCAGAACCGTTTTCTTGGCATCATCGATCTGATAGTCCCGGTTGACCGTCATCCTGTCGGTGGGTCTGAGATACCCGAGCTTCACCGCCTCGGGCCCGGAAGTGGCCACCTTTGCAAGGGCGATGGTTTCGAAGGTCCTTGCCACGAATGGCATCAGCTCAATCTGTTTGGGGTATACCCCGCCCTTTTGCACCTCAAAGAGGTTCCGGGTATTGCGCACTACCAGTTCTTTGGTCCCGCCACCGGACGGAATGAGGCCCACACCTACCTCTACCAGGCCCATGTAAGTCTCTGCGGCAAATCGGACCCTGTCTGCGGCCATACAAATTTCACATCCTCCGCCAAGTGCCATTCCTGCAGGAGCGGCCACGACCGGTTTGTCCAGGTATTTCAATTTCATGAATGAATCCTGAAATGTCTTGATCATCCATTCAAGATCATCCCATTCTTCTTCAAGGGCGGTGAAGAGGACCAGGGGAAGATTGGCCCCCGCTGAAAAATTTGTACCGTGGTTCGCGATGACCAGCCCATCGAAATCTTTGCTCACGATATCAACGGTCTTATAGACCATGTTGATGATATCATCCCCCAGGGCATTCATCTTGGTGTGGAATTCCAGGCAGACAACGCCGTCGCCGATGTCAACAAGGCTTGCGCC
>JAFDIX010000169.1 GCA_019307805.1 Deltaproteobacteria bacterium
TTTTGGCATTGGGCCGATAAAACTTGCCCTTTTCTCCTTCTGAAAAATCATATTTGTCTCTCATTGTCTTTCTCCATATTCCAAAGATTCTTTTTTGCTTGAATTACGACTTGAAAATATTCGTATCGTTACTACCCCAGGGTTCTCCTCACGAAAGGTATGGCATACAACCAGCAGTCTGCTGCTTTTAGAAATGCCCATCGTGATCCACCGCTCTTCGGTTGCACTATGATCTGGATCATAAATTGTCATTGCCGATGGATCAAGAAATACCGATGCCGCCTCCTCAAAGCTAACACCATGTTTCTCCTTGTTTGATTGCGCCTTCTTTAGGTCCCAGTCAAAGTAGTAATTTAGGCCCACATTAGATCCTCATTTAGGATAAGACCTGGGGATTAAATAGTGGCTTTCCAATACCTTTCAAATTATATCAAAAATCCGTCCTCAAATATACCCAAAATAAGCATTCTATCATGCCTTCGTATCAAGCAATGAAAGTACGTTCTTAGAGTTATGCATTTCCTGATTGGGGTCACGCCGGTACTTTTGGTAATAAGAACCCCCTTTTTTTAAGCCGATATATCGAGTGATTCATCTTCGATGACGTTCATCGATCACATGTCTCCGAAGCACTTTGGACATGAAAGAGGCTCAGCTACACATGGGAATTAATGCTTAGAGAAACAGCCTGTTTTAATGTTGTCCTGTTTCGTACACAAAACGCAGCAGCTTTATCGCCAGACGTGTGGAAAAAGTCAATAGATTGTTTTAAGAAAGTCATTGAACTGATTTCTGCATGGAGATACTTGAAACGCATCCAGCAGGTCTTAAACGGATGGAAACCTTTTAGTATTACTAACAATGTGAAAATAATCTGCAATTCTCTGTGAAAAACCCTTGACAAAATATTTTTTTGGAATAACTTAAAAAGGTTAGGTCCTTTACAAAGAAGTAGGGGAAAATTAATGGGTTTGACAATGGCGTCTATCTCTTTGAGAAGGAGAAAGGCGCTTTTCTTTTTTAAGCTAAATGCTTCGATTCGTAAATTCAATAGCGAGAAGAACTGAATATGGTTGATGAAAAAAAACTTGTTTTGGCTCTATTCTATTGCCAGAACATTCCCGAAAGCGGTGAGCAGGAAAGGAAGGCCCTGGAAAAACAGTACGGAAGATCCGTCCGGTTTTTTCCGGTTCCCTGCAGTGGAAGGGTGGAACCCCTGCATTTTTTGCGGGCTCTGGAGGAGTTCGCAGATGCCGCATATCTTGTGACATGTCCTGAAGGCGCCTGCCGTTATTTTGAAGGAAATAGGAGAGCCAGGAAAAGGGTAGAAAGGACCCGGACGATTATCGCCGGTATTGGGCTTGAAGAGGAAAGAATAGGCATCGTCGTCACCTCGAAGGAGGAGCGGAAGGGCCTGGCCGCCCTGGCTCAAGAAATCATGCAACGCATACAGGCGCTCCCCCTGTCCCCCGTATTCAAGCAAGCCGCAAACAGGTAATCGGCTGCACAGGAGCGCCCGGGGCACCCCTGTCGGAGGGACTGCTCTGTGAATCCCTGGTAACTACTCAGGTTCACGGTTCAAGGGTTCACAGTTAAAAAAGGATGAACATAGACCAATATGAAGATAAGGCAACCAACCGTGAACCTGACAACCTGAGTAGTTACAAAAAGAGGTGAATCTATGATTACAGCAGAACAGAAGCCCATAGAGGAATTGAAGGAGATGATAGCGCCATATGGCCGCATCCTGGTCCTGGGCTGCAACTCCTGTGTGGCGGAATGCGCTGCAGGGGGTGAGAAGGAAACAGGGATGCTTGCCTCTACCCTGCGAATGGCCGTGAAGATGGAAGGCAAGGAGGCTCTTATCCAGGAAAAGGCCCTGGATCGGCAGTGTGTCAATGAATTCGTGATCCAGTTGGAGGAGATCATCGATCAATACGATGTTGTCCTATCACTGGGTTGTGGCGCGGGGGTGCAGGCCGTTCAGGACACGTACCCGGAAATTCCTATCTTTCCTGCCCTGAATACCGCATTCCTTGGTGAGACCAGGCAGCAAGGTTACTGGTTGGAGAATTGTCTGGGTTGCGGGGATTGCATGCTCCACTTTTTCGGCGGTGTTTGTCCCCTGGCCCGTTGCTCGAAACAACTGCTGAACGGTCCATGCGGCGGGTCCATGGACGGTAAGTGCGAAGTGAACAAAGAGGTCCCCTGCGGCTGGCAATTGATCATCGACAGATTGTCCTCCTTTGATGCCCTGGAAAGGCTGGAGGAGGTGTATCCCCCAAAAAACTGGTCTAAAAAGCAGGGCCTGGGGCCAAGAAAGATCATCAGGGAGGATCAGCAGACGTGAAAGCGACAAGTCAGTTGAAGCAGGTTATTGAGAAAGGGGAATTTGCAGTCACCGCCGAATGCGGTCCCCCCAAGGGTGCAGACCCGGACGCGGTAATCCGAAAGGCAGAGCTGTTGAAAGAGAAGGTAGATGCGGTGAATGTTACGGACAATCAGACTGCCATCGTTCGAATGTCCAGTCTGGCCGCCTGTACTCTTTTGAGAAACATCGGGCTTGACCCTGTTTTGCAGATGGTCGTCAGGGATAGAAACAGGATTGCGCTGCAGTCGGATATCCTTGGGGCCTCTGCCGTGGGAATCAGAAATGTCTTGTGTTTGTCGGGCGATCACCACAGCTTTGGCAACCAGCCCCAGGCAGCGGGGGTTTTTGATCTGGATTCCATTCAGCTCCTGGCGACCGTGAAGGGCATGCGGGATGAGGGGACCATACTGGGTGGCGACCCCTTGGCCAGTGCGCCGGATCTCTTCATCGGGGCGGCGGCAAACCCCTTTGCCGATCCCCTGTCCTTCAGGGTCGTTCGGCTGGCCAAAAAGATCAAAGCAGGCGCCGACTTCATCCAGACACAATGCATCTACAATCTGGAGCGGTTTGAGGAATGGATGACCATGGCCGGGGACAAGGGGCTCCTGGATAAGACCGCCATACTGGGCGGGGTGACGCCGCTCAAATCTGCGGGGATGGCCAGGTATATGAAAAACAGGGTTTCCGGAATGGACATCCCGGACACCGTCATCCAGAGGATGGAGAAGACCCCCAAAGAGAAACAGCAGGAGGAAGGGCTCACCATCTGTGTCGAAACCATTGAAAGACTCAAGGAGATACCCGGTGTCAAAGGGGTCCATGTGATGGCCATCGAATGGGAAGAGGTCGTGGAACAAATCCTGGAGCGGGCAGGACTCCTGCCGAGGCCCTCCCTTTCAGTTGGTTATACGAAACCTGGTCCTTAGGGCCAGGACAGAGATAGATGGCTCTGCCTTGGAGTTTTGTGTCTAAAATCACAAATTCCAAGCACCAAATTACAAATAAATCTCAAATCTCAAACCGGTTCAAACGATTGGTTTTTTTTTTTTGTTTTTTGAATTTAGGGCATTGTTATTTGTTTGTTATTTGGGATTTGTTATTTGAAATTTCAATAAGACAATGAACTTCCAACAAAGCAAATCCCGTCTGGAGATAACCAAAGCCTGATCCTTCGGACCCGGATCTTTACAATACGAGAAAAAGAGAGTTTTATTATGCCGTCCAAATACGTCATTCACACCAGGCACACGCCCCATCGCTTTGAGGCCATCGCCAAGTCCGGCATCATTGCCTGGGAAGAGGGCTGTCTGAAATGTGCGGTCTGCGTGAAGAAGCAGTGCGTGTACGGGGTATATGATAACCGCGGCCTGGATGCCGGGCAGATGGTGGATTCCATCGATAACATGTGCATGAGCTGCTACCGGTGTGTCCAAAATTGCCCCCGGGAGCTTATTCACAAGACCGAGAGTCCCGAATTCAAGGCCCTGGGGGATGCCCACTGGACACCGGATATTATAACGCGGCTGTGGTATCAGGCCGAGACAGGTAAAATTCCCGTGTCCGGGGCCGGATATCCCGGTCCCTTCGTCGGGCCGGGCTTTGATTCCATGTGGACCGATATGTCCGAGATCGTTCGACCCACCAGGGACGGCATCCATGGTCGGGAGTATATCAGTACGGCCATTGATCTGGGCAAAACCCCGGATCACCTTTCCTTTTCAGATGACGGGAAAATGGAAGGGGATATCTCAGGTATCATAGATATCCCATTGCCCATTATCATGCGGGTTCCGGCCTTTGGTTCACTGAGCCGGGAGACCCTGAAGGGATGGGCCATGGGAGCAAAGACCCTGGGGACCCTGCTGGCTATTCCCGACAGGATGATAAAGGCCGGAACAGAGGGCTACCAAAGCACACTCGTTCCTGTCCTTTCCCCGGGCCCCATACCCCTGAAAATCCTTGGGGAAGGCACTCGTATGGTTGAAATCGAATGGTCCCAGGACTGGCAGAAGACCGTGGACACCATTCAGGCGGTCCACCCATCTCTCATGATCACAGTCCGGCTCCCCCTGGCCAAGGGCGTCGAAGACAAGGCCCTCTCCCTCATAGAGTCCGGAATTTCGGTGATCCATCTTGAAGGCAGCCCCCGGGGAAGGGCTGTGGATGATGAAGGGCTGTTTCTTAAGGATGCCCTTCGATCGGTGCATATCGCCATTGTCGACAAGGGCTGTCGCGACGGGATCACCCTGCTTGCCAGTGGCGGAATTACCATGGCCGAGAACGTGGCCAAGGCCCTCATCTGCGGAGCGGATGCCGTGTTCGTGGATTTCCCCATCAACATCGCCCTGGAATGCAGAATGTGCCGCCGGTGCACGGAAGATCTTTCCTGTCCCGTGGAGATCGAGAATGCCCCTTCGAACTGGGTGGCGTCCCGAGTCATCAACCTGATCGGTGCGTGGCACAACCAGCTTCTGGAAGTCATGGGGGCTATGGGAATCAGGGAAGCCCGCCGCCTGCGGGGCGAGGCAGGCCGGGCAATGTTTTTCGAACAATTGGACGAGGAATCCTTTGGAACCTTGGGAGAATTAAAGGATGGATACGAACTTGAATAACCAGGATGGTTCCGGCCTTCCACAGGCGCTCAATGTGCCGTCCCGGTTTCGGAACCCCATTGGGAAATATCGGCTGCACCGGAGCAGCGAATGTACCGGATGCGGAAAATGCGTGGAGATCTGCCCCTATGGTGTTCACATCACCAGGCGAGGCAAGGTCCTTGTTAAAAATCATTATCGTTGTGTCGGACCGGACTGTCCGGACCCTTGCACGGATGCCTGTCCGGTGGGGGCCCTTTCCAGGAAGAGAAACCCCAATTTTGATGCCCTTGGGGATTTCAGGTGGACCCCGGATCTGCTGGCAAGCACGTGGCACATGGCAGAGACAGGTGAATTGCCTCCCGGGGGACTGGAGTGCCGGATCGGGAATTCCGGAGGCGGCTTTGATAAGCTGCGTCTCATCATGCCCGAATCCCCCCCCGGGGATATCTCCGAACACGAGGTGGATGTGGGGGTTGAACTCAACCGGCGGAATGACAATGCCCACAAGATCAGAATAGAAGTCCCCTTTTACGGAGGGGGCATGTCCTACGGATCCGTCAGTATCACGACCATGCTCAGCCGGATGAAGGCGGCAGCCGCCCTTGGAACCTTCTGCTGTACCGGAGAGGGGGGATACCCCGATGAACTGAAACCCTATGACGACCATGTCATCACCCAGGTAGCGACGGGGCTTTTCGGGGTCCGGGAAGAGACCATCAAGCGGGTTCGCATTGTCGAGTTCAAGTATGCCCAGGGTGCCAAACCCGGACTGGGGGGGCACTTGCTCGGGGATAAGGTGACACCGGGTGTGGCCCGTATGAGGGAAGCAGTGGTCGGATATCCATTGTTTTCCCCGTTCCCCTTTCACAGTGTCTACTCCGTGGAGGATCACAAGAAGCACGTGGACTGGATAAAGGCCATGAATCCCCGTGCCCTGGTATCGGTGAAGGTTTCGACGCCCACGGACGTGGACATGGTGGCGGTGGGAAGTTATTACGCAGGGGCCCACATTATTCATCTTGACGGAAGCTACGGCGGGACCGGTGCCGCCCCGGATATTGCAAAGAAAAACATCGCCATGCCCCTTGAGTACGCCATTCCCAAGGTTCACCGATTTTTGCAGGATGAGGGGGTTCGGGACAAAATTACGGTCATTGCAAGCGGCGGGATTCGAACGCCCCATGATCTGGCCAAGATCGTCGCCCTCGGAGCTGATGGAATCTGCACCGGCACGGCAGACCTGGTGGCCCTGGAATGTATTCGATGCCACAACTGCGAAAGCGGCCGGGGATGCGCCCGGGGGATCGCCACAACAGATCCCGAATTGATGGAACTCATCGATCTTGAATGGGGCACACAGAGGATCATCAACCTCTTTCTGGCATGGAAAAAGGAGTTGTCGCGTATCCTGAAACGTCTGGGGTTAAAGCGCCTGAAGGACCTGGTGGGACAGACGGATTGCCTCGTCCAT
>JAFDIX010000876.1 GCA_019307805.1 Deltaproteobacteria bacterium
CCTAATACAACTAGAAAAAGCAGACTTTGTTATATATAGGATACCAAAAGTGGAATCTGCAAAACTTGAATGATTCGATTGGTAACATATCCTTAAACCACTCCTCTTTGCTCGGATTATTGATAAAGTGTTTATGATACTTCAGTAATAGGTGGTTCCCAGGGGTTGCCCGTTATGGTTCACTGACATAGAGATGAAGAAGATCGTGCTTCCAGATTTGTTCAATAAATTCTGCTCCCACATAAGTGCCCCTGATTTTCCGTATAAGCGTTTCTTTGGTGACAAGCGTGCCGAAAGGGTCATCCAGGTTAAACCTGACCAGGACGACATCCCCGGAAGCGATGCGGTAGTCGTTGGTCAACTCAAACCCCAAGCCGCCCAATGATATATTTTTTACTACGATAATGCCCCGGGTTTGTTTCCTATCATGTATAAAGGCACCACCCAGGTTTGTCTCTCTCCTGTGGAATTGTCTTCTTTCAAGAACCACAGGGAAGGCATGTCCGCAGGGGCATTTGCAATTAAAGACCACGTTTTGGGTGGGGTTCTGAATGGCTGATAAATCTTTCCTCCATAATTTTTTGCACTGGGGGCAGACAAATTGGGCAATATTGTCAGAATTCAAAAACACCCTTTCAGCCATCTTTTTCTCCATTTCAGTGTCAACTCAGAAGTCGCTGTAGATCAATGCCCGTCTGACGGGACTTTATGAATCCCGTGCGGGAGCAATACAGTAAGCCAAAAGGAAAGGGGCATTCTCATGAGACTTCAATGATGTTCCCACCCTCCGGGAGATCTCCTTCGGTGTACCCGAAATCCGTGAGCATTCGGCGGGTCACCTTTTGATTGGGTTCCCAACCCATTTTAATGCCGCGAAACTTGGTGGCGACCTGGTAGTCAAGGACAGGTGCCGTGACCCCCATGGCGAGAAAATTGGGCTGATGGGAAGAACTGCATGTAGGACCGCACTTGCTTGCCCAGAGGGCATCGATGATGCAGAGCTGCTGCCGGGGGTAGAGGACCTTTCCTGATTTTTTGTCCATGGGGCCAAGGATCTCAGGGGTCTGGTTAATGGCCATGAGATAATCCGTGCTGCCCATGGTATGTCCGGGGCTCGGAGAGAAGGTTCCAAAGTGGTTCTTCATGGTCATGGTGTAGCCGCCAAACCGGCTGGAGTGACCTTTGCACATGGCAATGTTGATGAGGATATCCACGGTATTATCCACCAGATACTTGATACACTCGGCCTCCCCTCCGATATGCCTGGAAGGCGGGGGCACGTCGGTAAAGGTGGAACTTCCGCCCCAGGTGCCTTCGACCCGAACCCCCTCAGGAAGCCCTGCAAATGGTGTGCTCCGCCCCATGCGGCTGCCGTGGCAGGCATCGTAGATGTGGATATTGGCCGGTTTTACCCCCATGGTCTCTGTCAGGGTGCGGCAGACCTTGGACATGACCGCGCTTCGGGTATGCTGCCGGCCGATGTTGTTCGTCTTGATGGCCACCACGGTGTCGGACCATGATTTGCGGGGGGGCTTGATAAAGATGGTGCGCCAGGCATCTCCAGGGTCTCGGGTCTCCGTGAGTCCGGAGGCCAGCTTGTCCATGTTTTCCCATACCGTCTCCGAGTTCACGAGTTCATCCTGGCGTTTCCAGGGAGAGACCGGTTCCTGCTCCCTTGTCATGGCGGCATCGGTAATTCCCACCACACGCAGGTTGTCCACATTGGGGTGAACCATTGTGTTTTGAGACCATGCGGCTTTAGCCTTTGGGATCCATACTGTGGGAAAGGCAGTGATGGCAGCGCCCGCAACGGCGGCTTGTTTTATAAACCTTCTTCTCGTTATTGTAGGCATGTGTCACATCCTTTACTTTTTGCGATATCATTATCATTTGCCGGGTTCGAAATAGATACCCTCGAATTGTGTAAGCAAAGAACGCAGGGTGTTCACATGCGCGATATCCGTGGTCTGTTTGCACTTCATGGCGGATATGATATGAGCATTTTGTGCAGTAACCCCAGTTTTTTGTCATAGTCTTTGGTGTCGGGTTTGATCCTCTGGGTCATGAAATACCGGGTCACGATTTCCTGGATCGCGTCGGCATGTTTTTCTTTGTTCATCACCCATCGCACAAGCTGGTTGTTGTTTATGGGCTTTGCCGCCTGCAGTTCCCGGATCGATTTCATGGATTTCTCAATGGTCGTGATGTTCTCTTCAATCATGTGTATCCTGGCGTGATCATCGTAGATTCCGCAGGGGATTTCGCAGTGGGCGAATGCCAGGGTCACGGTACTCAGCATCACAAAAAGTCCCAAGACCAGTAAGATGGCTGCTCTTCTCATGGTAACACTCCTTTTCTTCAGATGTCTTCTCTGCAGAGGTGGACTTTCTCTATCAAAAAAAACTAACCATGATTACGGGCAGCGTCAACATGGCTCCTTTTACTTTTTATCCTTTGCAGCCATCTTGTTCAGCCACCTGTACACACCCAGCACTACATCCTCATCGGTAATTTCGCCGGTCATAGTTTTCTCAGTATATATAACGACTTTTTCAGCACCGACGCCCCTGCCCACGCCATAGGCGACCGCCCGGGTCAGGCGCCCGATATCTTCTGCGCTCATATCTCTTTTAATGGCCTTTTCCACCAGACCTTCCACATCCTCCACCGGCACCCCCGCCCTCGCGGTTCTGTCAACGGAGATATAGAAGCTGTCCGCCTCCCTTCCTTCTCTGTCTTTTGTCCAGCCATATTTTCGGGAACGCTTTTCAGCCCATTTGCGTGCCTTCTTTCTGGCCTTGGCAAGGTCTTTTTCCCATTTTTTCCTGTCTTTTTTCTTCCATTTGCTCCATCCGGGGGGCACATCATGACCGCCCCACCCGGTTTTTTTGCCTTTGCTCCAGCCGGGGGGAACACCGTCTTTCCACTCGGCCTTTTCCTGTTCAGTCAGATAAGGGGGTATCCATTTTTTGCCCTTTTTCTTCTGGTGCCCCTTGCCCTTGGATTTTTGTGTGTACTTCTCCTTACCTTTTGCGTAGACGGCAGGCGTGCCTGTCCCGAGAAGAAACATCAGACAAGCAAGAAAGACCAAAATAAGATGAAATCTTTTCATTTCCGTTCCTCCCTTTTTGATGCCGTTTTTATCCGCCTTCGCAATAGACCTTGCACTAATCCGTGGATGAATGCCCAAACGAACATTATGCTATGGCGCGATGTCGCCCTGAACCCGAGGCGGATAACCGCGTCGTAGCCACAGGCGCCCGTCCTCCGCAGTAGCCTGCTACGGAGGATGGAAAGACGGGTAAGTTATATGGACCACGGACTTGTCTTAGGATACAGTTTATCCGTGGGGCTCCATGAGCATATGTGAACCGTCAGTATCCCCCTTTTGCACCGGGTAATGGGTCATGACCCAGGGGGAATGGTCTTTTCCCGAGCCTTAAGACATTTTTCACCGAAACTCAGGGCCTCGGGCGTGTCCACATCGTGCCAGAAGCACCCACTCACATCCACACCGCGCATGCGGGACCCGGCAATAAGCTGACGTATGCCTCCTGAAAGGGAATAATCCTTCTGTTTCCGGGCTTCTTCCAGGGCGGAAAACAGTAAAGGCCGGCACAGGAAAAATCCGGTATCAATGGCATTGAAGTTTTCAAGGCCCTTGTCGATATCTTTGATGATATTTCCGTCAATTTGCACCTTGGTCCCGTCATCAATGTCAAATAAGGTGTCTATGCGCCTGTCTACGGCCAGGTAACACGCCTCTGTCCCGTCATCGGCCGCTACCAGGTGCTCAAGGATTGGGGGTTCAAAGAGGTGGTCACACATCATGATGAAAAAGGGTCTTTTGATGTGAGGGGCGCAGGCACTGGCAGAGGTTCCATTGCCGAGCTCCCAGTTGGGGTTCTCCACGGCCTCCACCTCAAGGCCGTGTTTTTCCCCCAGGGTCTGGATGTGTTCCATGAGCACGTCCTTCATAAATCCCCAGGACCTGCGTCAGGGGTTTGGGTAAGGGGGCATCCTCATCCCGAAGGCGGAGCCCCTCACCGGCAGCCAGAATCACGGCGGGAATATTGCTAAGATCGTTTTCCATTCAATCAAATATAGCATGTCCATAAAAAAGGGGGAATACTACTTTATTCGTATTCCCCCTTGGGGTGCAGCCTTCACAAAATAGTGAAAGAATTGATCATTCCCTACTTCTTAATACGATCGAAATCGCCGAACATCTTGTACATTTGGGCGTAATTAGATTTCACGCCTTTGGCGGTCTTGATGATGACCTTCTTATCACCGCTTTCAGTGGCCATTCGGACTTTGTCCAGGGCCACAGCCTCGGCTTTTTGAAATCCTTTCATTTGGGCCACCATGGGGTCAGTGAACCCATAGAGATCCTTGTCAAAGGGAACCCTCTCGATTTCCTGCCAAAGGGCCTTTGCCTCTGCCACCGTCTCCTTGAGATCATTGATCATTCCCTTGTCCAGGTCTTCAGGACTGTTATCTTTTCCCGTGTGAAATATCTCTTCCATCAGGATATGGAATCGGGTGAGGGGATCCAGATAATAGTCGATATGGTTCCTCTTTCTCAATTCCAGGGTGATGATTCTGATCTCCTCCAGTTCCTCATGGGCGGACATCAGATTCTTTCCGCTTTTCACGATTTTCGCGCTTTCCTGAATCTGACGGTCAATATGATCAAAATTCTCTTTCCACTTGGCATCCTTCGGGTTGGAATCATAGTACTTGGCCTTGAAGGTCTCCCAATTCGGTATCAGGATCTTCATGGCCTTCCTGGAGGGTTTCACCTTCTCCTGGTTGGTGATGGCAAGGGGAGGTATAAAGGCCCGGTCAAAGGCGACAAAATCCTTCTTGATATCTGCATGTGAGGCTACAGGG
>JAFDIX010000877.1 GCA_019307805.1 Deltaproteobacteria bacterium
GAGAATAGACGAGGCGATTTCCCATTACACTGAGGCACTACGCATTGATCCGAACCACAAGGGGGCAAGAAGGAACCTGCGGATAACGAAGGGGCAAAGGTGAAAGCTCAAAGCAAAGAGAGCTGAAAGGTGATTAGTTAAATTGGTTCTGTTTGTTTTAGCTTTGAACTTTCAGCTTTGAGCTCTATTGCCTTCAACCTTATATCTAATTCTATGGACAGCTGCTCGGCTTCAAGATTTCAAGCTTCTTCTTATTGCTGTCTATTCCACCCACGTTTACCCACACATTAATGGTTCTGGAATCGTTTCCCTTAAACCAGTTGCAGCTATAGCTGGGGACCTTGACCTTGATCTTGTCATCGCTCCACGATTTTATCTTGGATTCTGTGGAATCAAATTCCCTGGCCGCAAAATGCAATATGCTTGTGCCCTGAGTATCACCAAAATTGACGCCCTCAATGGCGATCTTCTGCCCAGCTCCGGGCCTACTGGGAAGCGTAGTCTTAGGTTCCAGTTTGTAGATGACCGGTTCGTCCGTGAGTGTAAACACTTTCGGGTTGCCGGAAACGGTGTCATAGACCTGATCATCCTTGTCATAGATGCCGTCGGAATTTAGATCGTGAAAGTAGGCCGTGTTAACTACAAATGTGTAGTCGCCAAGCGGCAGGTTTTCCGGGAGCACGATAGGTTCAGTGCCGTTTCGAAGGAAGTTTCCATCCAAATCCAGGATCAGCTTCTTGAATTTGGTTTTAATCTTGGTGTCCGTCCATTTGGGATATTTCTGGGCGACATATGTAGATGTTCCGTTAGTCAGTGTAACAACACTATAATACCCGTCGGAGCTATCGATCATGCCTGTTCGCGTGTCGCCGAATAGTGCTCCCACTGCCTTGATTTTGGTGCCGTAGCCGCCGTGGTCGGGGTTGAGTTCCGTGATATTCAAGGGCGGAAGATACTCGTCGGCGCCCATATCCGCCGTCATTGTACCGTTGTTGTCACTGTCAATAACCCTCAAGTCAGCCTCAAAGTCCGTGTCGGGAAGCCAGGGCGCGGAGTTCGAGCCGCCGTCCAGGCAAGGGGATGTTTGCTGGAGATGGAAATCGCCGTTTGCCGGGTCTACAAGAAGCGGGGCCTGGCGGATATTTCCATTTGTTCCCTCAAAACCACTCTGGTCTATGTCGCAGTACGTGACAGTGGGAGAGGAAGCCGTTCCATCGATTTGGGCGCCTGTGGCGGCCGTATTGGCCCAGAGGATTGTATTTGTCACGGACGGTGAGGCATTGTCGTCATATATCCCACCGCCTGCGCTGGTTGCGCTGTTTTGCCAGATTGTACAGTTGACGATGGAACTGTCGCTGTAATCATTATAGATTCCCGCCCCATAATCTGCCGTGTTTTCATACAAGACGGAGTTTCTGACAGCGGATCCTGAATTATCATTGTATATGGCACCCCCTGCGTTTGTTGCATCATTGCCGTAAAGTGTACAGTTTGTGATTACGGGAAAACAAAAGGAGCTGTAGATGCCCGCTCCATCATCGTCTGAGCCGCCGCCGTCGGCGTTTCCGCCGGTGATTGTAAGACCGTCAATGGCACCGTCAGCTGTTACGACGAGACAGTGGTCCACGAGATCCTGTCCGTCTATTGTTGTAACATTCGTTATCCAATCCCTTTGGTTCTTTGAGGTTTCTGTGCCGTCGAAACCCCCGAAAACAGCCACCGGATTATCCAGGTTGACAGATGATGATATGAGATATGTCCCCTGTTTGACCCACACCCAATCGTAGGTTGCCGGGTCGGCTGCATCTATTGCCTCCTGAATGGTCTTAAAAGCGGTGGCCCAGCTCGTACCGTCACCGGAACTTGCTATGTCTCCATCTACATACCAGATAGGCGGTTGGGGAGATTCGTCTGCGCCTATGTCCGGTGTTGTGTTACCGTAGTTATCACCGTCGATTACCCTTGAATCGCCCTCAAAGTCCGTATCGGGAAGCCCTGTGACATTGGTCTTTCCCGCATCGATACATGGGGATTGTCGCCTGATGTGAAAGTCTCCGTTTGCAGGATCGACAAGCAGCGGGTCTTGGCGAATATTTCCATCAATTCCCTCAAATCCGTCCTGATCGATGTCGCAGCGTAAGACTGTGGGGGAGGAAGCTACACCATCT
>JAFDIX010000878.1 GCA_019307805.1 Deltaproteobacteria bacterium
ACATAACTTAAGCTGGCGAAAGGATCATCTTTTTGTCAAGGTGAATTGTGCTGCACTCGTCCCTACACTCATCGAGAGTGAACTTTTCGGACATGCCAAAGGTTCATTTACCGGGGCCAGCAATCGGAGAATTGGTCGTTTTGAGATGGCTGATGGTGGCACCGCATTCCTCGACGAAATAGGCGATCTGCCCGTACAAAGTCAGGCCAAACTCCTTCAAGTGCTGGAGGAGAAGACCTTTGAGCGGGTGGGGGAGAGCACCCCTATCTCGGCTGATTTCAGAGTTATTGCAGCCACGAACCAGGACTTGCCGCGAAAAATACGGGATAGAACCTTTCGTAGAGATCTTTATTATCGGGTCAATACCGTACACCTGAATATTCCTCCCCTGCGGGATCGTATCGGAGATATCCCTCTCCTGGTCAGGTGCTTCACAACCAACTTTGCGGAAAAACTGCAAAAGCCCGAAACACGTTATTCCTCAGCGGCCATCGAGGCACTATGTCAGTACCCCTGGCCAGGTAATGTTCGGGAACTGCAAAATTTGGTGGAAAGAGTCATGATTCACCGCGCAGGGCATTTGATCACGGAAGGAGATATCAATAAACTATTGCAACCATTGGAGCCTACGGAAAAAAGGTATGACGGTGGATTCTTGACAAAGGACGAAATGGAAAGAAAACACATTAAAAACGCCTTGGCACAATGCGGTTGGGTTGTGGGGGGCAAACATGGTGCTGCCAACCTGCTGGGTATCCCCAGATCTACCCTTCAGTACAGGATGAAGAAATTAGGCATTGAGGTCAGACAGATTCGAACGTCACAGCTTCCAGCAAGCAGCGGATCAATGGGTTATGAGTTAAGATGAGATGATAGGATGTTTCAGATCGAATAACGGCGCCTGGCACAACCCTTTGTTCGATTCGCGTGTTTAAGATCCCTTGTCCTGTGCAGGGACGAGCTCTTATCACAACATCTTCGCATGTTGAGGTTGCACAGGTTTTCGTCCTGCCAAAATATGGCAGATAATCTGCAAAATTTTAGTACAAAACGGCAATTTCCTCTCCCCGAAAATAATTACCCATAAATCGCTTTTTCCAAAAAAATCTTCAGCTGTGACCGTATATGTCAAAAGCGTCTGTTACCATAGCCCCAAAGCAGATACACGCGGCCTCCGGCATCGAGAATCTATTGTTTTTCCAGAAATTCCAGGAATTGGTGCACAGTTAGGATGGGGATATCCTTGTATTCTCCCAAATCAAGGAGGTGTCGATCGCCGCTGACGATGAGGTCTGCTTTTGCATCCAGGGCAGCTGCAAGGAACATCTCATCAGTGGGGTCTTTGGGGATGGCCCCTGCGACAGCCGACAGACCAGGGACAACGATGGCATCTTTTTCTAACAAAAGGATAAGTCTCTCTATCTGGTTGCGGCTGATACCATATTTTTTCCGAATGTTAGGGGCTTCGACGACTCTTTTAATCTCGGAGATGATGGACCGGGATGTGACAAGAAGATATCGGCCGGCCCGCCAAGTATCTATGACCATTGCAGGACGGCCAGCTTTGGACAGGAGACTACTTACGAAAATGTTAGTGTCAAGAACGACCTTCAGCATGGGCGGTCCTCAACGCATCGATGGTCTGATCCACGTCCTTTTCAATCTCCTCGGGGGCAGCATCGGGAAGGTGCGACCGGATCTGATCAAGCACCTCAAAACGGGTCCGCCGTTCTGCTACCAGTCGCTCATAAGTATCAACGGGAATCAGGGCAGCCATAGGGCGGCCGGAGCGCTCCACAATAACTTCTTCTCCCCCATAACGGATGCTTCCCATAATGTCGGCAAATCTGTTTCGGGCCTCCCGGGCGCTAACGCGTATGGCCATGGTGAACACCTCCTTGATAAGATTATGAGAGAGGTTAAGCCATTTTGTATATTTTGTCAACTATGTACACAATGCCACTTTTCCCTCTGTCCGCCCAGTGAAATCAGTTAACCATTTCAGCGGGCGAAGGCCCTTACCCAAGGGGTCAGTCGCTCGTATGGTGATTGAATCGAGAAGGCCTGTCATCATCAAAGACCTGTCCAGGTTTGATCAATTAATAACTGTCGAATCCATGTGGAAAGAGGGTCTGAGATCCACCCTCGCTTTCCCTTTGATTATCA
>JAFDIX010000879.1 GCA_019307805.1 Deltaproteobacteria bacterium
GCCTTTGTGTACTTCAGGCTTGAAACCCTGAATACGGCCATGGTGGGGGCCCTGATCGCAATGGTCCTTGTTCTCGTCCTCGGGGGATTCGTTCTTTTCAGGCGGACGGCGGAGCATATCGAACGCCTGTCTACGGCCCTGTCCGGCGTCGAAGAAGGAAAGCCGGAAGGACTGCATGAAGCGGCCCAGACCCGGGAGCTTGCCATAATTGCAGACAGCTTCAACCGCACCCTTGTCAAGCTGGAGGAGAACGCAAAAGAACTGGGTCTTAGGGCCCTTCAGATGGCTACTTTGAATAAGATCCGTGAGATTGCCTCCCGGAGCATCCGCCTGGATGAAGTCGCCGGAACCATCCTTGAAAGGGTGGCCGGGGTCATGGAGGCCGGAGCAGGGTATCTGGCCGTGAAGCAGGACGCCTCCCCCGTCCTGAATATAGAGGCCGCCTTCGGCCTGACAGAGCCCATTTCGGATACCATCAATTCCGCTGCTTTGAAAAAGGCTGATGGCCGTTTCTTTGACCGCCCCTCCCCTGTCCTGGTGGAGGACACCGGAAAGGATACCAGACTGGAAATCTTGAATATCTTTAGTCCCGCCTTTCCGCGGGTACTCTATCTTCCCATCGTCGCAAAGGGGACTTCCATCGGCCTAATCGCCCTCGCAAGAGACAAAACGCAAAAGCCGTTTCGTGATGAGGATGCCCAGTTTCTCCAGACAATGCTTCAGCAGGTTGCCTATAGCGTTGAGAACGCCAGGCTCTATGAGGATTTGCATCAATCCAACACGGAATTGAGAATTGCCATGGATTCACAAAAAAAATCACAGGGCCAGCTCTTAGCCTCAGCCAGAATGGCTGCTTTCGGGGATCTTTCCGTAAATATCGCCCATGAACTGAACAACCCCTTAACGGGGATTTTGGGTTACACAGATCTTATTTTGGGCTCTTCGCTAAAGGAAGCAGAGAAAAATGAATACCTGAAAGAAATTCGAAGTCAAGCCATAAGAGCCGGCCAAATTACTAAAAGCCTTTTGGATTTTATCAGCAGCAAGCCCGGTTCAAAAATTCAGACAGATTTGAACGCTCTTGTGGTAAAAAGCCTTTCGCTGATTAAGGGAAGAATCCTTGATCATGGCATCCGCCTTGATCTTCGATTGGCGGACGATTTGCCTTTCGTCATTATTGATCCCGCCCAGATGGGACAAGTATTCTTTAATCTGCTGAGCAATGCCCTGAATGCCATGACAGGAACATATAAGAGCTTCTCAGGAATGTATGAAAAAAAATCCAAAACCGAAGGAAAACCTCATTTACTCAGGATTGAAACCGGGAAGAAAAGAGGGAAGGTCTACGTGGCTTTCAGGGATACGGGCCCCGGCATAGCCCCGGAAGACCTGCCAAGGATTTTTGAGCCCTTCTATTCGACCCAGGATAAAGCGAGCCAGGTAGGACTCGGTTTGTGGGTAGCCCAGAGAACTGCGGATGCTCATGGCGGTTTCATCCGTGTTAAAAGCGACCCAAAGACAGGGAGCACTTTTGCTGTTGTTTTGCCTCTAACCGAAAAGGATTAGGTTTGGCAGGGCTTTTTAAAGACTTATCCCACCGGATATTTCTGATTCGAAGCCATAAAAATATACTTAGGAGTTGAATCGGCTTATGGCACAAAGGAAAATACTTGTTGTTGATGATGAAGAAATGATTGTGCGTTTGTGTTGGAAGGTGCTCTCCAATGAGGGTTACGAGGTGAAACGCGCATTCAATGGAGAAGAAGCTGTAAAACTTGCCTTTGCTGAAAGTTTCGACATGGTTGTTACGGATATGTTGATGCCAGGGATAGACGGGCTGGAAACATTTCTGGCTCTCAAAGAGAAGCAGCCGGAACTCATTGGAGTGTTGATTACAGCTCACGCCTCAATGGATACTGCCATTGAAGCAATAGGCCTTGGTTTCAGCGGCTTTGTCAGGAAACCTTTTACACCGTTTGAACTTACCCATGTTGTAAAGGATGCTTTCCAAAAGTCAGATCTCCATGAAGAGAACACCCGCCTTAAAACATTGGTTCCCCTTTATAGTCTTGGTGAACGGTTTGTTTTCTCCCGATCAAGAAAGGAGCTCCTGGATGTATTGATCGAGACCGTCGAACAACAGATGGGGGTGCAGAGAGCTTCTG
>JAFDIX010000170.1 GCA_019307805.1 Deltaproteobacteria bacterium
GAGGATGTCATCACCATGGCGACCGAGGCGTGCATGAACGCGGTCCAAAGTGGCGGGATTGATGCATCCGGTGAACTGGATGCCATTTATCTGGGCACGGATTCCTGTCCGCATATCGAACATTCCTCCCTCAATATCATTGGGGAGGTGTTGCGTGCCAAGGGCGAGATGGATGTGGCGGACTTCACGGCATCCCCGAGGGCCGCCTTCGCCGCCCTCAAGGCATGCCAAGATGCTGTAGAATCCCAGCGTATCGGATATGGCCTGGTCATTGGTTCTGAAGCCCGCTCCGTGTCTCCGGGCAGTCCCGAAGAAATGAACTGTGGGGACGGCGCAGCAGCGATTCTCCTGGGCCGGGAAAACACCATCGCCGATATCCAGGGGGTATATACCTACTCAAGCAATATCGTGGACCGATGGAGGGACGTGGACTCTCCCTATCTCAAAGAATATGAGCCAAGATTTACACGGAATTACGGTTATTTAAAACATATCGTTAAAGCAAAAGATGGCATTCTGAAAAGGTTGAACACCACTATCGATGATTTCCAACACGTGGTGTTGCAACAACCGGATGCACGCATGGTGAAGAAGGCGGCCAAAACTCTAAATGTGCGCCCTGAGCAGCTTGAAGCAGGGGATCATGTCAATATCGTTGGAGATCTTGGTGCCGCCTCGGTCCTCACCGGTCTGGCGTCGGTACTGGACATTGCCAATCCGGGAGACAGGGTTCTGCTTATCTCCTATGGGTCCGGCGTGAGCGATGCGGTGGCCCTGAGGGTCAATAAGGAGATCGAGACCAAAAGGGATGAAGCAAGAAGTCTGGCATCCTATGTCAAAAGCAAGGTGGACCTTGATGAATACACCACCTTTGCCAAGATGAAAGGGGTGCTCAAAAAGGAATCGCCCCCCACACGACTGGGGCTTTCCCCTGCTTCTTCAGCGTTGTGGCGGGACGGGCGCGATATTCGGGAGATGAACGGTATAAAATGCAAAAAATGCGGGTATGTCAATTATCCCCCCTCCATACGCAAGATATGTATCCGCTGCGGGGACAGGGAATTTGACAAAGTGGTCCTGAGCCGGAAGGGGAAGGTCCATACCTATTGTATCTCCCTCTATGTCCCATCCCCTTTACAAAGCCCGCAACCCATCAGCATCGCCGACCTGGACGACGGCAACCGATATCGCGCACTTGGGACGGAAATTCGTTCCAGTGAAGATATCAGTGTGGAGATGCCTGTGGAGCTGGTTTTGCGGAATATTATTACGGAAGACGGCCTGGGGGTTTACGGCAACGCGTTCAGGCCCTTGAGGACGCCCTAAAGGGAGCACTCAGCTCACAGCAGTCAGCATTTGCATGTGCGGTGGAACTCGGGACCCCCTATTTACCAATTTTGAATTTTTAAGGTTTAATTTTTAATTATGTTTCCTTCATTCAACATTAAGAATTAAACATTAAACATCTGTGTTGGAATGAATATTTAATGGAGGATAGTGATACATGGGTTGGAATAAGGTGGCAATGGTTGGTGCAGGGATGATTCCCTTTGGAGAGCTTTTTGATAAGGGCTGGGAGGTGATGCTGGAAGAGGCCTATCTCAACTGTATCAGCAGTGTGGACAAGGGGTTTGACCCTCAGGATATTAAGGCCGGATGGGTTGGAACGGCCCGGCCTGAACTGCACGGTCAGGGGGCCCAGGGAGGCAACAGTCTCATGGGACAGATTGGACTGGCCGGGGTTCCCTGCACCCGCGTTGAAAACGGCTGCCCAACAGGTGCCGATGCCATACGGAATGCGGCATTCGGGGTCGCCTCAGGGGTGTATGACGTGGTTTTGGCGGCCGGCTATGAGAAAATGAGAGATGCCCCGACAACAGGACTCCTGGGAATTGCCGTCCAGGGACACCCATTGCTCACTCTGGGGGAGACCGCCATGACCATGTTCGCCCCCAAGGCCATTCGGTATATGCATGAATACGGTCTGACCAAGGAGCAGATGGCTATGGTGGCAGTCAAAAACCGAAAAAACGGTGTCCTGGACCCCTACGCCCAATTTCGCTTTGAAATCACGGTGGAAGACGTCCTGAAGTCACTGCCCGTCTGCGATCCCCTGAACCTTTTGGACTGTTGTCCCCAGACAGACGGTGCAGCCTGTGTCCTCCTGTGCCGTGCGGATATTGCAGACAAATATACGGACAAACCCGTTTACATTGCAGGCCTGGGGTGTGGGACGGATTACTATTACCAGCATGAAGTGGATTCATTCACCAGCTATGCCGCCACCGTGAGATCCGCCAAGGAGGCCTACACAATGGCGGGAATCGGACCCCGGGATATCGACCTTGCAGAGATTCACGACTGCTTCACCATCACTGAAATCATTGATTATGAAGATCTGGGTTTTTGTGACAGGGGCGAGGGAAAGAACCTCATTGAAAAGGGGGAAACAGAAAGAACCGGCCGTATTCCATGCAACGCAAGCGGTGGGTTGATCTGCAAAGGACATCCCCTGGGGGCCACCGGGGTTTCCCAATGCGTCGAACTCTACTGGCACCTTCGGGAAGAGGCCGGGGAAAGACAGGTGGAGATCAAAAACGGGTACGGTCTCCAGCATAATGTGGGGGGCAGGGCCATTGGAAACTCCGTGGTGATCATCCTCTCAAGGAACAAAAATTGATGAGCTATTTATTGATTTTGAAAAGGATGGAAGAACATAGTGATGGAGGGATGTGATGCAAAAGAAACGTAAGCTTGGAAGAGGCGTCGCGGTAGTCGGTGCAGGAATGTCCAAATTCGGCATGTTCAGGGACAAGGATTCAAAGGATGTGTTTGCCGAGGCCTTTCGGGATATGCTGGCTTCCGTGGACAAGGGACTGGATCCATCGGATATCGATGCCCTGTATCTTGGGAATTTTTCCAATGATTTTTTTATTCATCAGGCCCACTGGGGCCCTCTCATGTCTGACCTGATCGGGCTGGTTCCAAAACCTGCAACCAGAACGGAAGGGGCATGTGCCTCCAGCGCCCTGGCCTTCAGGGAAGGGGTGTTTGCCATTGCCTCGGGATTCTATGACATGGTTCTGGTGGGCGGCGTGGAGGAGATGTCAAAACGGACCACCGAGGAGGTTGCAGAAGGCCTTGCCCTTGCCACGGTCCCCTATGAGGGGGAAGTGGGATTTACCTTTCCGGGCGTTTTCGGGGCGGTTGCTACGGCCTATTTTGCCAAGTACGGTGCCGGCCGGGAACACCTCATGAATGTCACCATCAAGAGCCATAATAATGCCCCCCTCAACCCGAAGGCCCAGTATCCCTTCTCCATCAAGGATATGATGCAGAAGAAGGCGCAGTCAGCCGAAAAGAAGGGGCAGCCTGTGCCGGAATGGGAGGATGAAAAGGCTTTTCTGGGGGACCCCAGGGCAAATCCGGCCGTTGCATGGCCCATGCACCTTTTTGACTGCTGCCCCATCAGTGACGGGGCGAGTTGCATGCTGCTGGTGTCTGAGGAGATGGCCGGGAACTTTACGGACGACCCCCTCCATGTCATCGGTATCGGGCAGGGAAGCGGCAGAGGTTTTCACGCCAGTGATTCTCTGACATCCTTTGAGGCCACCAGATACGCGGCCAATGAGGCATACGGCATGTCAGGGCTCACCCCGGAGGACATCCAGTTCTCCGAGGTGCATGACTGTTTCTCCATAGCGGAGCTTATTCACATCGAAGATCTCGGTTTTTTCAAACCGGGCGAGGGCTATAAGGCGGTGGAAGAAGGCCTTACCAGACTGGATGGTTCCAAACCCATCAATACTTCGGGAGGTCTCAAGTGCAAAGGGCATCCGGTGGGTGCCACCGGCATTTCCCAACTCTACGAGGTGTGGACCCAACTGCGGGGGAAGGCAGGGGAAAGACAGGTTCCGAGCAATGACCTGCGCATCGGAGCCGCTCATAATCTCGGAGGTACGGGTGGCACCTGTACCTTTACCATTCTTGAAAGGAGATGAAGCCGTGGGGGATAGATCCTTTAGTGACATATCTTATAATCAGTTTTTACAGGAAGAAAAACTCATGGGCTCCAGGTGCAAGGAGTGCGGGGCCCTGTTTGTGCCTCCCCGTTCCATCTGCATCCAATGTTACAGTGCGGACATGGAATGGGTGGAGATGACGGGGAAGGGTAGTTTGGCGGCCTTCACGTGCATCTCCATCGGGCCGCCGTCCATGATCGCCGAGGGGTACAACAGGAAAAACCCCTATTGCTCAGGAGTGGTTGCGCTTGATGAGGGGGCAAAGGTGGACGCACGCATTGAAGGTGTGGACACCCTGAAGCCGGAGACCATCAAAGTAGGCATGCCCATGGCCGTGAAATTTCTTCACCGGGATGGGGCCGAAGGCAGTAAAACCTATTTAGCATTCGAACCCGCGTAAATCTGCCGGATATTTTCTCTCACAGAGACCGCAGTCGCCGATCCATCCTCCGTAGCAGACTACTGCGGAGGACGGGCGCGCCATAGCCGCTATGGCGACGGCGCGAGTTCACAGAGTGATTGGTTTTTCGCTTGACGTGCAAAAGCTTCTATTATAAAAACGAACATTCGTTCACATTGCCTTGTATCCTTGAATATTGAATATGCCAGGATCAGCCAGCGAGCCAAAAAAAGTCAGCGTATCTGAGGCCATTGCTCATATCGAGCCAGGCGACCATATTGTGATCGCCGGCATGGCTGCCGAGCCATTATGCCTGGTCCAGGAATTGGATAGACAGAAGGGACGACTTCAGGGAACCACGATTTACACATCTTTTCCCATCGGCGAACCGGTCTATGGAAGTGGCGAGGCCCTCGGGTATTTCACCATTAAGACCTTTTCCGTGGGATCCCTGAGTGGGGCTATCAAGAGTGGCCATGCCTCATACCTGCCCTGTCATTTTTCACAGGTGGGGCCCCTATTTACCAAAGGTTTTCTACCATTGGATGCGGTAATGGTTCAGGTGACGCCTCCGGACGAAAATGGGTATTGTAGTTTTGGCGTCTCTGTAGAGCATTACCCGTCCCTGGTGGAGGCCGCCCCGCTTGCCATTGCAGAATACAATGCAAAGATGCCTCGCACCCGTGGGAAGTCACTGATTCATGAGTCGGCCTTTGATTTTGTGGTGGAGTATGATCATCCGCTCCCGGAGTACCGCGTGACCCCACCAGGGGAGATCGACCAGGGCATTGCGAAATACTGTGCCCGGATCATTTCCGACGGTGCTGTGCTTCAATTTGGTCCCGGGAAGATTCCATCGGCCGTTCTCATGGGCCTTTCCCGGAAGAAGGATTTGGGTGTACACAGCGGGCTTATTAATGATGTTGTTATTGATTTGGTGGAAGCGGGATGTCTGACGGGGAAATCCAAGACAGTCAATCCGGGAAAAATCGTGTGTACATCTGCCATTGGGACTCAGCGACTCTATGATTTCATCGCTGACAATCCCGAGGTGGAGTTCTATCCCGCCTCCTACACACATAGTATCGACGTCCTCAGGGAGATGAAAAATTTCTGTTCTCTCAATGTGGCACTGCAGGTTGACCTCTTGGGCCAGGCCAATTCCGAAACCGTCAACGGGCACATCGTGAACGGTGTCGGGGGGATGATGGATTTCATTCGAGGGGCCAGGGAATCCGAGGGGGGGAAGGTGATTTTCTGTCTTCCCTCGACAACCAGGGGTGGCAAAGAGTCCCGCATTGTACGCCATTTTCCTGATAAGGCCCCTGTGACAACCACCAGGGCGGATATCGATTACATTGTGAGCGAATTCGGCATTGCTGAAATGACAGGAAGGACGGTCAGTGAGAGGGCTGAAGCCATTTGCGATATTGCCGGCCCTGATTTTCGGGAAGACTTGAGTTCCTCTATTACCGGTTTTTAGCACGGCGTTGAGAACAAACCATGAGGAATTACCCTGTAGCTTCTAAGGAGGGATAAACGGTGAGTGAGATTTTTCATGACTGGATTGAAAACAGGCACGATTACGCGCAGGAATGGAAGGAGAAGACAGGAGGCAAGGTCCTCGGATATCTTTGCACCTATGTGCCTGTCGAGATCCTCTATGCGGCTGATATTCTTCCCGTGAGGATTTTGGGGGGGCACAAGTTCTCCAATTTGGTGGAACCCCATATCTACAGCAGCATGTTCTGTCCCTTTTGCCGGGACTGCCTTGGCCAGGGACTGGAGGGCAAATACGATTATCTGGACGGGATTATGCTGGCCCAGTCCTGCCTCCATATTCGACAAACCTTTTGGAGCTGGGAAAAACATATCCCCATTGATTTTTCCTTTTACCTCTACATGCCCCATACCACCCAGGGGGCAGGAGGCTATGAATATCTTCGGGGTGAAATGGCGAGATTCAAGAAGTCTGTGGAAGAA
>JAFDIX010000880.1 GCA_019307805.1 Deltaproteobacteria bacterium
TATGGGCATCAACGCAGTATGGACACTGGTTAATTCTGGAAACGGTAGCAGCCACGGCCTCCTTGACGTCCCGGCGAACAGATCCCACCAGGAGCGACTCCCGACAAGCACTCCATGCACCTGCCAGCAACTCTGGAGAAGGTGAGTGAAGGGTAAAAGGTTCTACAAGAGCACCGAACTCTCTCTTTATTTGAGGGTATACGCGTGCTACCAGTCCTTCAGCGGAGTTAGGCGCAACAGGTTCTATGTATCTTATCACCATCAAACCTCGTTTAGTTAGTGTCGATCCATAAATGGCCAGATAAGCGCAGACTTTGAAAAAGGGCGCTTTTCAAAGGTCTCTATATATCTGCCAGATCTTTTACCATGGCCTTAAAGGCCTTGGCGCCAGATCCCAGGCAGGGTTGGTAGCCGCCACCGGGCTTTGTCCATGCCGAGGCAAGGTAGAGGCCCTTGAACGGTGTTCTTTGCTCGAGCCGGGTCATGTAGGCGTTGTCCATAGACTGCTGATACCCGTAAATGGCGCCCTCCGGATTACCGGTATAGTGGATGTTGGTCAGAGGGGAGGCCGCTTCCATTACCTCGATCATGGAGCTCAGGCCGGGGATGGCCCATTTCTCTGCCTCCTTGATAAGTGCCTTTGTGATTCGTTCTTTTTCTTTGTGATAAGCATCCTTCCGGCCTGCGAAATAATCGGCCTCAAATCGCTTCCACGGTTCGTACCCGCTTAGCATCATGACGACCACCGTGGATGTCCCGGGTTTGGAATAGCCTTTGTAGGCATTATCATAGAGGGTCACCAATAAACCGGCCTTATTGGGATCACAGGCCAGACAGCCCTGGTAGGCCTTTTCGGGGTTGTAATCCCGGTCAATCCAGATCTCGTAGCCTTTGACCTTGCGATAGACCTCCTGGTTGAGCCCCAGCCAGACAACAAAAGTGGAAAGGCTCGGTCGATATGTATCCAGCTTTTTCAGGTATTCGCGGGCCTTGCTGTTAAATTTGGCCGCCTCGGTATTTTGGGACAGCATCTTCATGGTGGCCGGCACACTGGCATTGGAGATAACCGCCCTGGCCTTGAGGTGTTTGCCGCTTGCAAGGGTTACCCCGGTAATCGCCCCGTCCTTCATGAGTATTTTCTCTGCCTCTGTTTCCAGCATAACCTGTCCCCCCTTAGCCTCAATGGCATCCATCAAGGCATAGCTCAGGTCCTGGGAGCGCCGTTTGATGTAGTATCCCCCAAAGCGTATGTAGGCAGATGTGGCGATAGCATAGTAGAAACCGGACAGTTTGGATGGAGGTAGCCCGTAATAGGGCCAGTAGACAGACAGGAGAGAGCGGAGTTTCGGATCTTTGACATACGGGTCTAAAACCTCTGCTAATGTCTTGTTCCTGATGCCCCACATTTTCCTTCGGCTAATGGGGAAGGTCAGTTTGTCCCACCAGGAATCGGAATCAAAGGGCTTTAAGGCTTCATCCAGAATGCCAAGGATCTCGTCAAAGAATCCTTGGATGCCTTGAGCCTGATCCGGAAAAAGATCGGAGAGCTGTTTGATGATGGCATCGGGGTTTTGTTGCGGCCAGATAAGGTCATAATCTGGAGTGATGATACGGCACAGTTCGGGCAGTTCGACCGTTTCCACCTTGTCCAGGACACCTGCGCCTTCCAGGGATTCCCTAAGTCCCCCCTTGGCACTCATGGTGGCGTGGAGGGAAACATCAAAAGTGAATTTCCCGCCGGCCCGATCAAAAGTCGTGGCATAGCCACCGGGGATATTATGCTGCTCCACCAGGGTAACGGGGAAGCCGTTACGGGCAAGATGGGCCGCAGCGCTCAGGCCGCCCAGCCCACCGCCGATAACCACCACCGGAAATTCTGACTTAGGTCCAACCTCGGCGGCCAGTGCTTCCAGTTGTTTCCAGTCCACGGCCAGTGCAGCCGTGGTTGCCGCAGCTACCTTCATAAAGTCGCGGCAGGAGATGTGTCGGGAAGTCTTTTTTTTCATGACGTTTCTCCTTCCTACCCTTAAGAAATGGTGATCGTTCCAGTTTGAGCAAATGCTATTGAAACAAATAATGTGAGACTAAATAACAATAAGCAACAATCTAAATTTTTTCATTTTGGACCTCCTAAAATTTTTCATCTACCATAGC
>JAFDIX010000881.1 GCA_019307805.1 Deltaproteobacteria bacterium
CCTTTCGGAAAAACTCCACCGGGCCCACGGTGTCATGATCGAGGTCCAGGAGGCGATGGCCCGGGCGGGCAAACCCGGAGTCGTGGCCAAGGACCTCTATGCCATCGCTCTGGGGATTATCGAGAAGGCAGGACTCATGGAGGGTTTTATGGGCCATCCCCAGCCTGTCCCCTTTGTGGGGCACGGGGTGGGACTGGAACTGGATGAGTGGCCGGTCATAGGCAGGGATTCGGAATATATCCTTGAACAGGGAATGGTGATTGCCCTGGAACCCAAAATGGTTTTTCCCGGGGAAGGGGTTGTAGGGATTGAAAACACCTTCGTGGTTTCTGAAAAGGGCATGGAGAAGCTGAACCAATTTCCCGATGACATTGTGACTGTGTGAGAACCCCTCTCAGTAAATCAAATGGTGTGTGATGAAAAGGGGTAATTCCAGATCCTCAGGATTGCGAATGGGCTTTTCTATGGGGTTTTGGGATGTTGGTGTATTGGAGACTTCTTTGTTTGACGTTCCGGTTACTCCCCATCCTGATTCATAAGCCGTTTAATCTGCTCCTTGCATGCAGGCCTCCAGGTAGCGGGCCTCCTCACCCTTGGTATCCATCGTGGCCACTAACAGGACAGCAGGTTTTTTCTTCAAAGGCAATCCCCTATATACCTGTAAAGAGTCCCTTCCATTTCTTCTGCACATCCTCCCTCAGCTCATTGGACGCCCGGCTTATTTCAGGCACCTTGTCCTTCCAGTGGTAGGGCCAGCAGGCATCAATAAAAACCTTGGCCGTGGTAAACTCCTTTCTCTCCCGTTGCTCGGGGGAGAGCGAGGGATCCAGTCCGCTGGTCAGAAAACCGGGCACAATATTGATGGCCTGGGCGGGATTGGTTCTGGTCGAAACGGCCCAGAGCACCTCATCGAGATTAGAAGGATCAATGTCTTCGTCCACGGTAATGATATACCTCCCCACGCAGGAACCCCCGTGCAAAAGCGCACCTGCCAGGCTTGCCACCTGTCTGGCATGACCCGGATAGCGCTGCTCAAGAGATATCACTCCGATCACCCGGCTCCCGGGGCCATGGACATATACCCCCTTGATCCCCGTTATACCGGTGTTTTCCAATCGATCCCACAAAGTTGCTGCGGTGTGCAAAGGGATTGGAAACCAGAGATTCGCCGGCGGCTTAACAGGAGGTTGCCCAAAAAGAATGGGATCATTGCGAAAATAGAGATTCTCCACCTTCAGGACAGGTGCCTCTTTTCTCCCGGATGCATAGTACCCGGTCCACTCGCCGAAGGGCCCTTCCAATCTGGCATCTTCCGAAGGCGGCGGAGCAAACCCTTCGGCAACGATTTCCGCAGTGGCGGGTATGGGGAGACCCGTCGCTTTCCCCTTCACCACTTTTACCGGTTTACCGCTGAGAAAACCGGCCATTTCAAATTCAGATGCCCCCCAGGGCAAGGATATGGTGGCAAGGCTGTAGAGCAGCATTTCCTGTCCAAAACACATGACCACAGGACAGGGTTCTCCCTTTGCCCAGTATTTCTCCCGCATGATGGTGGCGTGCTTGCCCGGGGAAGCATAAAATGAGAGGGTTTTTTCATCATGAATCATACACCGGTAGGTGCCGCAATTGACCCACCCTTCGTCCGGGTCCTTTGTTATGGCGATCATCCCTGTGCCGATATATCTTCCCCCATCATGCATGTGCCATTTGGGAGTGGGAAATTTAAACATATCCACCTCATCCCCGGACATGACATTTTCAAGAACAGGACCGTCTTTCACCTCCTCCGGCGGCAGGGGGACAAACTCCTTTGTCTTGTCTTTCCAGAAACGAAGAACATCCATGTCGCCCATGGACTCGTCAAACCCCATGGCGATCTTCTGCATCAGTCGGGAATTGAGAAGGTTTGTCGCAATCCGATATCCTGCCGGGTATCCCGGTATCTCATCAAATAGTAATGCCGGACCATACTTCTCGGTGACAAGCTCATGAATGGTGCCTATTTCCAAATCCCAGTTGGCGCCCTTCACCTTCTCGAGCATCTCTCTCTCCTCCAGGGCCGACAGAAAACCTCTCAGATCATCAAACATCGAACACCCTCCTTTCCGGCAGTAGATTTCGCTATCAGTTGTGGCATCAAGGTTCTTCAAACTT
>JAFDIX010000882.1 GCA_019307805.1 Deltaproteobacteria bacterium
GACAAGATCATCCATATTCTTGCCCTTCACACCAATTGCGCAACCGGTATCCTTGGCAAGAGCTGCAAAGTCGTCCACATTATCTGCTGTCGCACCATACAGCAGGGGTTTGTTGTCACCACAGGCCTCAGCACCGGCCTTCAAGCTATCGACATTATCACTCATCAGGATAATAGCCTGCTGGGGAGCTGCCTCCATGACTTTTTTGGCCATTGCGGCAAGATCACCACCGCCGGCATCTTTGACGGCAACCAGGTTGTTGCACATCATGACGCCGACGCGCTCAATTACAATATCATTGGCGCGTTTAAGCTTAGCGTCAACCTCAGCTGCATCTTCGTCGGTCGAAATCAGGACTGCGAGACCGGTCTGATTTTCAAACCGTTTATCATGACGATACAGACAGGTTTCACCACCGGCAATAAACTCGGCATCTCCAGCACCAATCTTGACGGTGCGGATAGGAGGCGCATTAGCCGCACCAATGGTTTCCTTTGCCTCGTCACTCACGTAGGGGCATTCTTCGATCTCGGTTTGACCTGCTGCCACCTTCATGGCAAAAGCCAGGCAGGTTGGGATGTTGCACTCACCGCAATTTGTCTTGGGCAGCATCCCCAAAATCTGTATACCGGTTAACGCCATTGTCTGTCCTCCTTAAGCGTATCTCAAACGCGGCTTAACACGCTGCCGCAAATTAACAACATTGTACTCTATTTAATAACAGTCAATTGGTTCATCAGTATCACTCGTTACACCGCAGAGCAGCGTAACGAGTGAATACAAGGATCATTCAATCATCTGTCAGCCAATTGCGTCTTCCATCTCCAGAGCTGGATGACCTTTCTCTTTCATAAACGCCATGATCTCTTCTTCAGTGGTTCCCTGCTCTTCAGTGGCAATCATGTCAAAGAGTTCCGGCATGCCGATATCAGCACAAACGGCTTTGAGTTTATCGGCAATCTCATCCTTCATTATCTTGGGCAGCCATACAACACGTTTGATGCCGCCCTCAGCCTTGAACAACTTGTGACTGGTCATATAATGCTTGGAAACGCCCATAAATCCGGGGGTCTGCATACCGCCACCAGCCATCCCGGCCAGGGTGGTAAACTTCATACCCGAAGGCGTCATGCCCTGGTAATCACGGTTAACGACCATGATTCCGTTACAGGTGGGCAACATGGCGGCAATGGCCTCAAAACAACCACAGGCGGTCATGGGATTATTCATCAGGGAGTAACAGCTGACCTGTTCGACCGCACCACGGGATGCCTGGTTAACAAAGGAAGTAATACCTTCATAGTAGCCGTTTTCCTCATCAATACATTCACCCTTTTCAACGGGCTGATTAGGACCGGTCGGGTTAATCTGGAAGGAAGCCTTGCCGTCCAGCCAGTTATAGGCACCGCACATTCCGATTCGCTCAGGAGTGATGATACATACATGACTGGGAGCAAAGGACTGACAGAGGGTACATGAATAAAAAACTTCTTCCGACTCATCGGTCATGGAGCCAAGACGAAGGTCACGTTCGGTGTAGACTGCCTTGGCAATCTCCATAACCTCTTCCACCTTTTCCTGGATGGTATAAATTTTAACCTGGACCTTATCGAGGATGGCACCAAACTCCTGGTGCAGTTTTCCGTGCAGGACAACGCCCAGATGTTTGAGGGAAAATCCTTTTTCAATTGCACCCTTACCAATGCGTATCCACATGATATTACGCTGGCCAATGTGCATGATGCCCTGAACATAATTCATCAGGTGATGGAACTGCCGCTCAAGGATGGGCTCAAAATCAGACTGCATTTCGCGGCCTGCCACCTCGACCAGGATACCGATGGGCAGATTCTGGCCTTCCTCAATATCAGCCATATCAGGGCCTTCCAGTGTTACAAGCCCGTCTTCAATCTGATCCATATCTTTGGAAATCAAGACCTCAACACCGGTTGTACGACCACCGCCCATTTCCATGTACAGGTCGTCCTTGCGGATACGCTCTCCCTCAAAAGCAGGGCCAAAAGACATGGGGATTTCGATCTTACTGATGCTGACCTTCAGACCGCGCACCTCAATGGACTTCTGAACAATCTCGTCATGGGCAATATTGGAGACCACATGCTCGTAGGTACAGACACCGGTGGGCAGGATC
>JAFDIX010000883.1 GCA_019307805.1 Deltaproteobacteria bacterium
CAAGGTGATGAAAATGCAAAAAGGCGTCAACGCGGCAGAGATTTATATCCAGAGGATCCTTGACCTCAAATCAGATCCCCCTCCCGCCGATTGGAACGGCGTCTATATAATGAAAACCAAATAGTACCCTGCCCCAGAAGCCCCTATCTTGGCCACCCTGGAGGGGATTTGCCTAGTGGGAAGTTCTTTGCCTTACAGAAATATCAAATAACAAATTACAAAAGACAAACAAATTACAATATTCAAAATTCCAAATCCCAAACAGAAAACAATCGCTTTGGGCCTTTTGGAATTTGTGATTTATTTGTTATTTGGTGCTTGTGATTTGGGATTTTAAACAAAATACGTCTCAGCAGTCCGATGTCTTGAGCTTGCCCAAACACCTGGACAGGTCAGCGACAAGGCTACCAGAGGTACTTCACTGTATAAAAGATCAACTTCTGGTATTCAATGACAACTTCCCTGAGATATTTCCTGTGCATCCACCAATCCTTGGGATTAAATTCTGAATAGGGTGTCAGGCCCGCCTCGTATGGGTAGGTGAAGTTATGAGGATGAGAGATCGATATTTTTTATTATCAACCACCCGGCGCACCAGGTGGGCTTCCTCGAAGGTGGTCGTTACTGGTTGCCTGTTGACTATGATGGCGGATTCAGGAACCCCCAGGTCCTTAAGAAGCGCTGCCAAAAGATCAACACTCTCCGGGTAGTGGAGCCCCCGCTCTTCCAGGAGACGATAGCCGTCAGGAGGGTCCTCCATGGTAAGCAGTATACGGGGTGCAAACCCTTTATGGTAGGCTTCAGCCGCACCAATTCCCCGCTCGACATTGCCCCCCGCCAGACAAACAATAAGATCCGATTTTTGGGGGGTCTGTTTCAGAACGAGATATTCGCCCAGATAGGTGAGTAGTGGAGCATGGAAGTGTGAGATGAGACCGTAGATGATAATAAAGAGAAAAATAATCACCTTCAGGTAGGAGAGACTGGCACTCTTCTCCCCTTCAGGCGCAATGGGGCCCGGCTGAACCTCAGGGCTCACCTGCGCTGCCCTCATCTCTTCACGGTCTTTTTTAGAGGAAAATATATCAAACATTTTTCGTTTATTGTTCCAGCTGCTGGTGAAGATGGATGAGCCGGGGATCATTGGGCTCCTTTTCCATGAGCATGGCAAGGATGTCACGGGCCTTGCGCCTCTCGTTCCTTCGCATATGGATCTTCGTAAGGCCGAGGTGGGCCCATTTGTCATACCCCAGCCCGAGCGCCTTTCTATAGCTCTCCTCAGCGCCAGACAGGTCGTTCAGACTCAAGCAGGAATCCCCGATCCTGGTCATGGCAATTCTTGGGTCCATACCACACTCCAGTGCAGACTCCCAGGCCTCGATCGCAGCGGCATATTCACGCAGGCCCCGCAGACAATCGGCCTTTCCGTGCCAAGAATGGGAGTCTCTTGGGTTGATACGGAGGGCCAAATCATAATAGGACAGGGCCCTTTGGTAATCCCCCTTTTTCCGGTAAATGGTGGCTGCAGAGCTCAAGGCTACGAGGTTCCCACTGGATTTCTCCAGCAACCTCTTAAAAAACCCCAGCGCCTCTGCATCATTGCCCAACTGGACATTGATATCGCCCAGGCCGATCAATGCATAGGGATCTTCGGGGTCTTTTTCCAGGGCCATGAAATAATAGTTTTTTGCGTTTTCAAGATCCCCTTTCTTTTTAAGGCCGTCGGCCACTCTGGTCATCACCTTGTAATCTTCCGGGTTCAAAGAGAGATAGTGCAGCCAGGTCTCCAGGGCCTTTTCCATCTCTCCCAAACCCCGATAGACATCCCCCAGACCCGCGAGTGCAAACTTGTTTCTCTCGTCTATCTCCAGGGCCTTTTGGTATTGCCGGGCAGCGTCGGAAAACTGTTTTTCTTTTCTCTTGGTGTCTCCGAGCCCCACAAGGAGATACACATCACGGGGATCTATGGCAAGGGCCTGTCTGAATTTCCTCTCGGCCTCTTTGTATTTTCTTTGCCTGACCAGTCTTCGTGCCCCACGGTCGAGTTCTATAAGTTCTCTTCTTTTTTCGGCCCTTTTGCCATTCCCTGTCATGGAAGACTCCTTTGGGTTATTCCACAATGCACACTCCCGGGAGATATCCTACATAAAACAATCGGTTTTGTGAAGGACCTTAAAGGAAGCACCTGAGGGATTGTCAATGCGAATGTATACAATGAGAGGGCGTGGGTTGCGTGAATGGGGGCAGACATGGCGAACGGCGCAAGGGTAAGGAACTTCAAACAGTTGTTTTCACCTTGTGCCCTGTGCCTTGAGCCTTTGGCCATGTCGATGGTGCACTGAAGTTGTACCAACGACCGGAATTTCTGGTCCAGGGAATAAGAATACCGGCCACCAGTAGCTCCTACCAGAAATCTGCATCTCCCTTTTGCCTTTTAAAGCGCGGCTCCTGAAGCACACCATCCACATTCTCCAGATCGAGCCACCATTTCTTTTTGGGAT
>JAFDIX010000171.1 GCA_019307805.1 Deltaproteobacteria bacterium
CGTTATCCTCATCCCTCGTCACTGAGGCGTACCAAAATGTACGCCTCGTTCCTCGGGATGCAGGATGCCTTGCATCTGGAGATTTTCCACCACCATTTAATCCAAGTGGCCCCCGGGCTGTATAATCTGCTTTATTTGCAAACAGGAAGTCGGTTGACTGATTAACAGGGTTTCTGATCTCGTCTTTGTTGTTTCTCCGATGTGCTGACCTATCACGCAAAAACAGTCTGCTCAAGCCCTTCACAAACTTTCCGCTACGTCCCCGGACTTTTCTGAGGTCTGTGGAAAGCAGGTTCAGGATAGGGTTGCTTTCAGGATCCTTTTTGTCTCGGTTGTGACCTTGAATCTGTCATCGATCCGGAGGCCGCAAATCCAGACAGGATTTTTTTCATGGACCAGAATGGGTGTGGAAGCCCGGTCCCTTGAAGGAATTTTGAGATCCATAAAAAAATCCTTCACCTTTCTATGCCCTGACATCCCCAGAGGGACGAAACGGTCCCCCGGCTTAAAGTTTCTCAAAACCAGGGGAAAGTGGAGTTTATCCCCATTCAGATAAGCCGTTTTCGGGGAGGCATCGTTGACCTGATCCGTTTCTCCCTTTAATTCCAAAATGGTGATAGACCGCCCGATTTCCGGGATGTATGTTTCCCCCGGTCCTTCCAAAGCGTAATGAAAAATGGGGTTTGCCTTGAGAGGATTCCGGGTAACCAGCAGTGTGTCATATATCCTTTCAACCCTGAGGCCCTGGGGCAGACTCAAGACTCCCTGGGGTTTTTCACCCAGGGCAAGGTCATAAACAGCCCGAATATGGCCCTGGTCAATCCTGCGCAGATCCTTTTTGACCTTTCTCAGGATGCAGCGGGTAACCCGGTTCCTGAGGGCGGCCGGGAGCGCCAGGAAGGAGGGGACGGGAATGGCCGTTTCTTGGTCATCACTCTTGAGCTCCGCTCGATCCACCCACTCCCTGGCCTGGTGATCCATGTATTGGTTTTCTTCTCTCAACACATTCGCAAGGTGCCCAAGATGCTCTACAAGTTTGGGCTGCATTTTCAAAAGACGCGGCATCCATTCAAGCCTGATTTTATTTCTCAGAAATTCGGTTTGAAGATTAGAGCTGTCAGTTACATAGGAGAGTTTTCGGACATTGAGATAGGACAGAACGTCCTCCCTTTTCAAATCCAGGAGGGGCCGGATAAGGAAACCATTTCTCACAGGGGGAATTCCGGCCAGACCGGAAGGCCCGCTCCCCCTCAGGAGTCGCATGAGGACCGTTTCTGCCTGATCATTCAAACTATGCCCCAGGGCGATCTTTTGGGCATGAAGTCTGATCCTGAGATCCTCAAAAAAGGTATACCTTGCATCCCTCGCCCTTTCTTCCAAAGAAGTTGCCCCTTCCCCGGCGGATAAAGATCCCTTTGCGCTCTCAAAGGGGAGATTCATGGACAGGGCAAGGCGGCGTACGAACCGGGTTTCAGCCTCATCCTCTTCGGGCCTCAGACCATGGTCAAAGTGGGCCACCACAAGGCGGATAGAAAATTCATCGCGAAGCACAGAGAGGATATCAAGCAGGCAAATGGAGTCAGGTCCTCCTGAAACGGCAACCATGACGAGGTCACCTCTCTCCAGCATGCTGTGCCTGGTGATTGTTTTCCGGACCTTCTTTAAAATTTCTTTGGTCATATCCATTACCCATATCCCGCAGGAGGCAGAACCCTCTGTTTAATAAAATAATAGCACATATAAGAGGAAATATTAATCGGTCGCCCTATTGAAGCGGTTCTCCTGCTGGTTCATGAAATTTCAGGTTTATGAGTTATCAGTGCACATGCTTCCCGGACCACGCGGTCTACCAGGGATGGGTCTTCTTTTTCCGCATTTATGACTCTGACACATGGCCCTAGGGGCCGCCACTGGGATACAGATGTGCTTTTGAAGAGTGCGATGGATGGTGTCCCGCACATCGCCGCGAGGTGGGAAATACCGCTATCCAAGCCGATATAGAGGGAGGCCTTTCTAAAAAGGGAGGTCAAGGCCTCCTTCTGTAACGAGAACATTATCTCCAGTGTTCCGTCCTTTGCATGCCTTTCATAGGTGGATTGGACATCCTCCTCAGCCGGACCAAGGAGCAGGGAAAAGGCCCCGGGTTGTAGATACAACTCCTTTTGCAGTGCATTCAGTAATGCTATCCAAAAGGCCGGTGAATAATTTTTTTTGGCGCTTCCTGAGCCGGGATGGAAGACAATACGCATTTCTCGCTCCTCCTCAGTCTCCGGTGATGCCAAAAGGGGTTGCCTTTGAGCCGCCTCAATGGATGCGATGGCATCGAGGGGCAATCCGGCCGCTTGAAGGCACCGGGCAATGTAAAGGGCCGCATGGCTATTTAACCCTACAGCGGGAAATGGTCCGAAAACATGGACATCACTGTTTGGAAAGAGAGTCTGGAGATTTCTTTGAAGATTTTTCTCAATATCCGCTGAAAAAGCCACCGCCACATCGATATGAGAAACGGGGGGCCTGAAGCCGCTTTCGGACGGGTCCAGGAAAAGGGTGTGCCATCCCCTGCTTTCAAAATCCATGCAGCGCGCTACGTGGGGCCTCAGAAAATCAATGCCCGGAGATCGGCCCACCAGGGTGATGCGGGCCTTCCCCTTGAGTTGGGCAATGGCCGGCATGAGCATGAGGGTATCTCCCAGTGCCCCTGATCTGATTATAAGCACGTTCATGAAGGCTCTTTCGTAAAACCAATGCCTTTAAAGAGCCAGTTTTGGCTCTTTTCAACATCTACCTTCATATGCATCACGTCATTGGGCCTGATGCCATCCTCCCAACGCGGGTAACCCCCCAGCCAGACATAGTCGAGGATCTCGTGGAATTCCTCCCTGCTGAAAATGTATTCACCAATTTCCAGGGTTTTGCTTTCCTCATCCGGGGTGATGGAAAGAGAGGTCTTTTGGGCGTATTTCTGAATGATTTCCTGGATAAGTGCCCTGTTTTGGAACCCTTCCGTGTTCTGTTTGAATCGCTGGGGCTCTGCAGGGAAGGGGAAGTGTCGGTAGACCTCCCCAATAAACCCCAGGTAGCGGATACCGTGAATAGCGCCCATCAGATCCCCCATATCCTCCGTCTTTTGAATGAAGTCTGCTTCCCAGTGGTACAGTTGACCCTCATGCAGGTCTTCTTTGGCCATCAGGGAAGTTTGGCGGCAGAAATCACTGGCATATAAAAAGTAACGTTCCAGGAGCAAAAGATCTGTTTCAATGTTAAAAAAACCAAATGCAATGGGTCCGTGGCTGATGGTTTGAAACTCCAGGGGCATTATTTACCTCGAGCAGGGAAATAGGTTTGACAGGGAATATTGCCCTGTATATATTGACCCTTCTGTGATCGTGATTATTTTCTCAAGTTAGGATGTTCTGACGACCAGTTAAAAAAACCTCTCCTTGTCACTGGGCGGAGAGAGATTTTAAACCAAGGAGAAATGAAATGCACGCTGAAAATACCACGTCTAAATTTGCCGGAGCTTCCAAATATATACTGGATGAGGAACTGGCAAAAATCGTCAATGTTTCAATGGCCCTGGAGATGCCCCTTCTTCTCAAGGGGGAGCCCGGTACCGGAAAAACCATGCTGGCACATGCCATCGCCGAGGCCCTGCAGATGCGACTTATCGTCCTGAATGTCAAGTCCAGCATGAAATTGGTGGAAGCCCTTTATCAGTATGATACCCTCACGAGACTCAATGACAGCCGTTTCGGCGATTCAGCGCGGGATGTGAGTAATATTGAGGACTACATCAAGATGGGAAAGATCGGACAATCCTTTGTTTCCGACGACAGGGTTGTCCTGCTCATCGATGAAATTGACAAGGCTGACACCGATTTCCAGGACGACATGCTGGATGTCCTGGATCAGATGGAGTTTGATATTATCGAGATTGACAAGACCGTCAAGGCCGATAAGAGACCGGTCATCATCATTACCTCAAACGCCAAAAAAGACCTTTCAGATCCCTTTTTGGGCCGCTGCAATTTCCACCACATTGCCTTTCCAGAGCCTGACATGATGAGGCAGATCCTTGCCGTCCATTTTCCCGATATTGCCAAGGACCTTCTTGACAGCACGGTGAAGAGTTTTTACCGGCTAAGGGACATTCGAGGAATTGAGAAAAAGCCCGCCACCAGGGAACTCATCAACTGGATCAGGGCACTTCGGTCTGATCCCGACTTTCGGGTCAAGGATCTGATCAAGGGAGATGTCCCCTATCTTGGGGTTCTGTTCAAAAAGAGCCCAGACTATATGGTGGCCACGAACAGCGCGGCACGATTCAGGCTATAGCCCCGGGGGAAACGCAGAGCAGGTTATGTTTACGGAATTTTTCTATATTTTAAAAAGGGTGGGTATTCCCGTATCTCCCACCTCCTTTCTCAGGCTTCAAAAGGCCCTGGGCATGGGACTGGTCAACTCCATCGATGACTTCTACACCACTGCACGCTCCATCCTGGTCAAGAGCGAGCGGTACTTTGACCTCTATGATCAGGTCTTTGCCCATAAATTCGAAGGTGCTGAACTCAAGGAACCTGATGAGTTCGAGTTGGCTGAAGTTGCGACGGCCATGCTCGAGGAATGGCTCAAAAACCCGAAAGAACTGGCCGATGCCATGGGTGTGGATGAGGAAGAGCTTTCCAAAATGAGCCCGGAGGAATTGATCGAATATTTCCTTGAGCGCCTGAAAGAGCAGACAGAGGCCCACCACGGGGGAAGCAAGTGGATTGGCACAGGGGGCACCTCTCCGGTGGGACATTCAGGGCACCATCCAGGAGGCATGCGGGTTGGGGGAGTATCCCGAAACAAATCGGCTGTCAAGGTGGCCATGGACAGGCGGTACAGGGATTATTCCCAGGAAGGTCCCCTGACCCAGGCACAAATGGGTGAGGCCCTCAAACGGTTGAGGAACATGATTCCTTTCGGCCCCAAGGATGAGATCAATATCGATGAGACCATTTACCAGACCATGAAAAACGCAGGGGAGATCGAGATCATCTTTGACCGGAGCCTCAGGGATCGGCTCAAAGTGGTCCTGGCCATTGACAATGGGGGTTGGTCCATGGACCCCTACATCAATGTGGTGCAGACCCTGTTCAACTACTCGAGGGCCCAGTTCAAGGACCTCAAGACATATTTTTTTCATAACACGATATACGATAAACTCTGGGAAGACCCGCCAAGGAGGCACAAACCCCAGTCTGTGGATGAACTGTTGCGTTTGGATCCTGAAACCCGATTCGTCATTGTCGGGGACGCGAGCATGGCTCCCTATGAGCTGATGGCCACGGATGGATCCATTCATTTGGAGGAACGCACCGGTAAACCCAGCATCGAAAGACTCCGGTTCATCTCTAAGACCTTTTCTCGTACAGTGTGGCTCAATCCAAAAATGGAGGAAGAATGGCCCTACACGCGCAGCATTCAGGTCATTCAAGAGATATTCCCCATGTATGAATTGACCCTGGATGGATTGGAAGATGCCGTCACCTATCTCATGAGCAAGAATTAAGAGCATCTCCCGGTACAGGGCCTGTTCACAAAACCCGGCGCAAAAAAGGGCAAAGGAATAAGACAGCATGCGATATGAAAATGTTCTGTGCATCTATCCCCACAAGCGCGAAATGAGGGCAATAGGGTTTTTGCCCCCCCTCGGCCTGGAGTATGTCGCAAGCGCCATAGAAGATACTGTAGAGACCGTCAAGATCATTGATTTGAGACATGAAGACAGGCCCCTGGACTCTTTTATTGATAAAAAAACGGATCTGGTCCTCATAAGCTACAACTGGGACGTTGAAAATGACTTCGTAGAGGAAACCATTCGAAGTATCCCCGATCATATTGCAGTGGTCGTAGGGGGAAGGCATGCGACAGAAAACACCAATGAACTCCTTGAGGCCATTCCCAGAATAGACGGGATTGCACGGGGCGACGGCGAAGAGCTAGCAAAGGAATTGGTTCAAAAGGGTATTTCACGGGAGATATCCGGACTCTCCTTCAGAGAAAACGGTACCATCGTACATAACCCGAACAGAGTGCTCGTATCTCCCAATAGCCGTTTTTTCCCAAACAGAAAACTTCGCCGATACAAATACATGGTCGCCAGGGAAGGGTTTCAAACGGATCTTCAGGTAGACCTCATGCTGGGATCGAGAGGTTGCCCCTATAACTGCAAATTCTGTGATTTCAAGTTCAATCCCCTGGGGGAAAAGAGAAAATGGGCCGCGAGGACAGCGGAGTCTGTCGTGGCAGAAATTAAAACCATCGAGGCGGGTATGGTGGCCTTTGCCGACGATATTTTTACTGCCAACATGGACTGGGTTGAAAGGGTTTGTGATCT
>JAFDIX010000884.1 GCA_019307805.1 Deltaproteobacteria bacterium
TCACAGTTAAAGTAGAGCTGCCGGGGATGCAAAAAGAGGATGTCTCAATTGAAATAAAAGAAAACACCCTCACCCTCTCAGGGGAACGAAAACATGAGGCGGAGGCCAAAGAAGGAAGGTACCATCGTATTGAGCGATTCTACGGAGAGTTTAGCCGCTCTTTCACCTTGCCGGATGTTGTAGAGGTTGAGAATATCAGGGCCACCTATAAGGACGGTGTTTTGGAAATCGTCCTTCCCAAAGCCAAAGGGACCGCGATGAAGTCGATCCCCAGCAATGCTGACTGAAAGCTCAATCAAAGGCGGACACTCATTATCTCCTTTTTGCTTGATGGGGACGAATGCATTTTCTCCTTTGAAAATGTCCCCATCTCTCTGATAAAAATTAGATATATGAGTGCTCTCCGAACAAAAAGAGGCACAGTCTTTTAAGACTGTGCCTCTTTTTTGATATATGGTGCCGAAGGGGGGACTCGAACCCCCACAGGTCTCCCCACTGCCCCCTCAAGACAGCGTGTCTACCAGTTCCACCACTTCGGCTAGTTATTTTATTGTTCAGCCCCTTCGCTTCCCGCAGGAGAGGGAACTTCAGGAACGGGTAAAGAATCAACCTTCTGATCTTGATCCCCAATTGGCGTTTCGGTACCACTGGGGAACGCTTTTTCTTCCTGGGTGACCGGCGGGGTCATGATCGTTTTCGCCCCTCTTTTAACAGACGTATAGGTTAACGTAAGGGAGGTAAGCATAAAGATAACGGCCACCGCAGTAGTGATTTTTTCAAAGAAATCTGCCGATCCTGTTGCTCCAAAAACAGTCTGGGTTGAGCCTCCGAAAGCAGCTCCCATACTGGCCCCCTTTCCTGTTTGGAGAAGCACGATCAAAATGAGCGCTATACAGATAATGATATGGATCCCAATAATAACGGTAGTCATGATTTCAACCTCACTAATATTCTTAAAGTATATAAAACGCTCAACCTCAAGAAGAGAATTGAACAATGCGGGCAAAAGATCCCGCGTCTAAGGAAGCCCCTCCTACCAAGGCACCGTCCACATCTTTTTCAGCCATCAACTCGTCAACGTTGCCTGGTTTAACACTTCCACCGTAAAGGATTCGGATTTCGTCGGCGATAGCTTTGCCATAGTGTCCTTCGATTTTACTTCGGATGAATGCGTGAGCCTCTTGCGCCTGGCTGGCGGTTGCGGTCTTCCCGGTTCCGATAGCCCAGACCGGCTCGTAGGCTATTACTATCTTTTCCATTTGATCGGGACTGAGAGCAGAAAACCCTTCCGAAACTTGTGTCTCCAGTACTGAAAAAGTATTTCCCGACTCCCGCTCTTCAAGGGATTCCCCGATGCACACTATCGCCATTAAGCCCGCGTCCAAACACTTATTGATCTTTTTGTTTACTGTCTCGTTCGTCTCCCCAAAGTATTGTCTCCGCTCTGAGTGACCAATTATTGCGCATGTACATCCCGCGTTCTTAAGCATTGTTGGGGAGATTTCACCGGTATAGGCGCCTTCATCCTCCCAAAAAACATTTTGGGCGATAAGTGAAATATTTGAACCTTTAATCACTTCAGCCACGGGAACCAAAGAAACGAACGGCGGGGCTATGCCAATGTCCCTTCCGGAAACATTGTGTAGTGCTTCTTTGAGCTTGGCCGCTGTTTCTACCGCTTCATCAACGGTTTTATACATTTTCCAGTTCCCGGCAATGCAGGGAATGCGGGTCATGGTACACCTCTTCTTCTCTTCGTGAGGGTTTAGTATCGTTTGCCTGTGTCACGCATCTATTTCAAGCGCCTTTATAGCCGGCAAGGTCTTCCCTTCCAACATCTCAATAAACGCTCCTCCTCCGGTGGAGATATAAGACATTTTATAGGTGGCATGCCACTTCTCTACGGCAACATCCGTATCACCCCCACCCACAATAGTCAAGGCAGGTGATGCCCCCATTGTTTCAATCATCGCGCGGGTTCCCCTGCTGAAAGCATCCATTTCAAATACTCCCATGGGGCCGTTCCACACAATAGTCTTGGCATCCTGCAATGCCTCGGCATAGAGTGTCTCCGTTGCCGGACCAATATCGAGCGCCATCCAATCAGGAGGAATCTCTTGAATGGGGACTACTCTTGTTGCCGCCTGC
>JAFDIX010000172.1 GCA_019307805.1 Deltaproteobacteria bacterium
GCTCCAGGGATGAATGGCGTGGCGAACCGCGCCGAAGCTCTTTAGAGCGAAGGCGGGTTGGCTTCGGCGCAATTCCGCTTTGATACCCCGCAGCTTGCTGCGGGGAGCTTCATTTGTTGAACATTCTGGTGAGATGGGTCAGGAATTTTTGTGCGAGGCTTTTTGCTATGAGTGGCGCATTTCCTCCGAACCGATTGTTGACGATGACGTTCATCTCCACACCCTCTTCAATACCCCGTGTTAATACTTGCAGGATATCCTGAATCGATCGCGGATGCATCATGCCGTCGACAAGCCTGTCGAATGGGAAGGCCCTGGCGTATGCCTCTTCATATCGCATTCGCAGCGGTGTCATGAGTCTGATGATACACTGTTTTCCAGAGCTGGGAAATCTCTCCTGATTCAGTTCCAACTGCCTTTGTAATGGAGGAAGCCAGGTCCAATGGGAAAGGACCTGCCCGACCCCGTATTCCTCGAGCATGGTGAAGTAGTGTTCCGTGAGGAGGGCCTCGGTTCTGATCTCCATGTGGTATCTTGAATCTTTTGGAATTTCGTCCAGGAAAGCTCTCAGGGCATCTACATGTTCCCGGGATGAAGGTCTCTCCTTCTTCGCCTGGTACTCCTGCTCGAAGATAAATCCCTGGATCAGGTCCCCCAGCATTTCTCGGGCGGGCTCATAGAATTGTCGTGTGAAGAGATCAACGTTGAGATAATCAGGGTTTTTCTGGAACTTGCCTTGGCGCCATAGTTTTTGGGCGAACACGGCCTGGGGAACCTTGAGGACCAGACGGGCATCGTCCCCCAAATGTTCCCTGTATCTTCGAATGACATGGTAGGTCGGGGTAGGTTTCATTTCCCCGTCAAGAAGGGGCCTGTAAAAGGTGAAATCAAGTTCCAGAACAGAAAAATGCTGGAAGTATTCCCCTACACTCTCAACGGGTAGGACTCTTTCCTTGTAGGATTTTCCCCCCAGCTTCTTAGAACGTTCCGTTATCCTGCCTTTGTATCTGTCCTCGGAATAAATCTGGCCAATCCAGCCGGCATACCGGTCACTGGCCGTCCCCATATGGATCAGGGGATGGAGATCGCGGAATTGGAATTTTTCAAGATCGGGTGGTTTTTCCATTTTTGACAAAAATGACGGTTTGAGTTAAAAGCAGAACACGTTTTTTCGCATGCCGGTAGTGGGGTTCAGATGATTGAAACAGGGGTCATCCACGGTCGATTTCAGGTATTGCACAATGACCACATGAAGTACCTTCTTGCGGGAAAGGAAAAGTGTCGCCATCTCGTTGTAGGGATCACCAATCCGGATCCATCTCTCGCAAAGGATGATCCCGCGGACCCGGCGCGCAGCAGCGCCGAAGCAAACCCCCTGACCTATTTCGAGCGGTACACCATAATCAGGGCGGCTCTCCTGGAAATCGGGCTCAACCTGTCTGATTTTTCCATCGTTCCCTTTCCCATTAATTTCCCCCATCTGTACAAGTACTATGTCCCCATGGATGCCACTTTTTTCCTCACCATCTATGATTCCTGGGGTGAGAAGAAACTCCAACAATTTGAGTCTCTGGGGCTCATGGTCGAGGTACTTTGGAAAAGGACCCTGGAAGAAAAAGGTTTGCGTGCCGATGAGATTCGAAGACGTATGCTGAAGGGAGATCACTGGGAGCATCTTGTCCCACGGAGCACCCGGGAACTCATGAAGGCATGGGATATCCCCAACCGGCTTTGCACGCTTGTTGCAACCCTCTAATCCAATATCCTAATTACTCTTCTGAATCAAGACTTCTTGGATTGTAATGCCATAGATGGTGTCGGCCCGGGGAAAATCGTTGCGGGCCTTGGACCGTTTCATCATACGTGATTTCTTAATTGCAGGGCGATGGGGTGGGGATTCAGGTAGGTCTGGTTATTGAGGTAGGTCTGGTCATATTTGCGAACATAGTGGTTCAGAAGGGTGAGGGGTACGATGAGGGGAACGTATCCTTCACGATACTGTTCTGTAATATCAAGGATTTCCTGCTTTTCATCCTCTGCAAGCTGTTTTTTAAAATGCCCCATCACGTGCATCAGCACATGGGTGTTTTTTTTGGTAGTGGCGCGCAATTTAAGGGCCCCCATGAACATGGATTCGTATTCGTTAAAAAGCTTTTCGGCAGGGACTCCCTTCCCCTTGGCCACCAATTTTCCCATGGCAGTATAATTTTTTTCACTGTGAGAGCGAATAAGAAGCTTTTCCCGGGTATGGAAACCCACTAACTTTCCTGCAGTCTTTTTCTGGGCGAGGAGTGCTCTCCAGCGTCTCATGGCGAAGATTCCTTCGATGAAGTTTTCCCGCTGTTTCGGATCATGGAGTCGCCCTTCCTCCTCCACAGGGATTCGGGGGAAATGGGCCATGAATATTCCGGCAAAAAGGCCACGGCCCTTTTTAACGGGCATGCCCTTTTTATTAATTACCTTGACCCTTTCCATACCGCTGCTGGGAGATTTGCTCTTGAAGATGAAGCCGCAAAGATCTTCATTCTGGAGTTGCTTCACCCTTTTTCGTGCCCATTGGACCATTTGGTCGGTATAATCGCGATGGGTCCGGGAAGTGACCAGTCGCGGAGATTCAGGATCGCCTTCCAGATGCATGACCTCCCTGGGAATGTCCATGCCGCATTCCACCTCAGGGCAGACAGGGACGTATTCCACATACTGGCCAAAGGTATCCGTCAAAAAACGGTCCAGTTTATGACCGCCGTCATACCGTACATTTTCACCCAGAAGACAAGAACTTATTCCGAGTCTGATTTTTTCTCCCATGAGACACCTTGTTTTGGTTTGTGGATGGGGTAATATAACAGCTGTCCCCGGCAGGGGCAACGGGAATAGGGTAGGCGTTTCTTAACCCTGCCAGCTTTAGTGGGGTATAATTTTGTTTGGCACGTATAGAGAAAATCCCCCTCGGTCCCCCTTTAAAAAAGGGGGATGATCAGCGGTACTTGTGCTATTTCCCCCTCGAACACCCTTTAGAAAAGGGGGATGGCCAATGTTTTTTGTGCTTTTTGACCCCTTGGTCCGCACATTTGGCGAGTCCTAGTCGAGTCATTCTCGTCGGATAGGGGAAAAAGGAGATGGCGACTTGTATCTCTGAGTCATAGCGGAGTGCGCCCCCCCCTTTCCTAAAGGGGGGTTGGGGGGATTATGCATCCCAGAGGAAATGAATGCTGCGCCCAGACAAAGGGGCGAGTCCTGAGGAAAACCATATATGGCAAAGCAGGGAAATATCGCAAAGCAGGTCATCGGGTGGTACGCAAAACACCAGAGGCCTCTTCCATGGCGTAAAACACGGGATCCTTACGCCATCTGGATATCCGAGGTAATGCTGCAGCAGACACAGGTGGAAACGGTCGTTCCCTATTATCGCCGATTCCTCTCAAAATTTCCGGATGTCGGGGTTTTGGCAAAGACAAGGCTTCAAGCGGTCCTCAAGGTCTGGGAAAATCTGGGATACTATTCCAGGGCACGTCATATCCATGAGGCGGCCAAAGAAATCATGGAACGACACAATGGCAGGATTCCGGACTCCATGGAGGAACTTCGCAGGCTGCCCGGTATCGGGCCATATATTGCAGCGGCGATACTCTGTTTTGCATTTGGCAGGCAGGTCCCGACCGTGGAGGCCAATGTGAATAGAGTTCTGTGCCGTTTGTTCGGCATCAGGACGCCACTTGAGCATACCCGGACCCGGAAAAGGATTTATGATGTGGCCGTAAGCCTGGTACCGAAAAAGAAGGCTTCATATTTTAACCAGGGTCTTATGGATCTGGGTGCCACCATTTGCACACCGAGAAAACCCGCCTGTAGTCAGTGCCCCCTGGTCCGGCACTGTCAGGCACTGAAATCGGGGATTCAGGAAGAGCTGCCTCTAAAGAGAAAAAAAGGGCCTCTCCCGCACAAACGGATGACTGCCGCCATTATCATGGATAGGGAAAGAAGGTTCCTCATCGTGCAGAGACCGCCCAGGGGACTGCTTGGGGGGTTGTGGAAATTCCCGGGGGGAGAGTGCATGGCAGGAGAGTCTCTGGAGAAAGCGTTAAAAAGGACGGTAAATGAAGAACTGGGGATAAGGGCCTATGTAAAAAGGCCACTCGCTTCCGTGAAACATGCCTATACTCACTTTCGGACGACCCTTCATGGCTTTCACTGCAGGCGGGTAGGTGAGCCTGAAAACCTGGATTGTTACCGGTGGGAGTGGGCTGCCATGCCTGACCTTGCCGGTTTTCCTTTTTCAAAGGTTGACAGAAAGATCATGGAAGCAATGAAAGCCATGAGCTAGGGCCGTCTGACCGATCCCTTCACTTGTTCCGGGCCATCCCGGGACGGATGGTTACGAGGACGTTTATCCTGCCTTCAAAATTTCCAGTGCCTTATGGGCAGAGCCATTCGTTTCTGTGACGGGGTCTCCGTGATTGAGCGCTTCAAGTACCAGGGACAACTGCTCGTTTGTCTTGCCGGCGACCAGTTTTTTATGGATCAGATCATGAAATACATGGTGGGCACCTTCACGAAGCCAGACCGAATCGGCCCGTTCAGTAAGTGCTTTCAGCAGTTCCATCACCCCGTCCTGCCCGACATGAACCAACCCCTCGGCCCCGATCCAGCGAATACTGAATTCCTTATCCTCAAGGGCCTGGATGAGGGTCTCGGCCGCCTTTGAACCCCCAATTTGGCTCAAGGCCTTGGCGACCTCCCAGTGCATAATATCTGATTTGTCTTCAAAGGCGTTCACGAGTGCGTCCAGGGCAGGTTCCCCTATCTTGACCAGGGCAATACGGGCTTTTTGCCGGGCCAGCCCATCTTTCCCCCGAAGCTCCTCGATCAACGAATCCACGGAACTTGCATCAACGTCGTTCCCTTTCATTGAACCCATGTATTTCCTCCCTCAAAAACAGAATATGAAGTGATTTCAATAACTAGCCAATTTCACAAACATAGCGGGAATCGCCGATGAAAGGCCGATTCCAAGAAATGTACTCTATGGAAATTGAGGTGAGGTGTCAAGGCAGAACCTTCTTTGAATGATCTTTACTGGGTCCCCACAAAAAAGGCCCTGAATTGATCTTCATCCCGGGTCAGTGCCTCTTCAATCTCTCTCAGGAGCCTGTCCCTGTCTTTGGGCAGGCTCCCTGCCAGGTTGATGTAATTGGTGTAATGATCACTGATCAAAAGTGTGCGGCAATGCATGTTTTGTATGATTATTTTGGTTTCTTCCAGGACTCGGTGGGGAGAAAGCAGTTGAAAACGCCCCTTGTTGATCTGGTGCAAGAGGAGGGTATTGGTTTTTGGTACCAGAGTGCGCAGCCGGACAAAGTGGGGCTGGATCGCGCTCAGCGCCTCTGCCGTGGCAAGGGCATGTTGGGTTGTTCGGTCACATCCGCCCAGGCCCAGGACAACATATTCGCTCAACTCCATGCCCGCCTCAACCACCATGCGTCCGGCCTCTATCTGTTCTGCAGCGATGGTTCCCTTTTTGACGCGGCGCAATACCTCATCATCCCCGCTTTCCATTCCCACGTGAATCCGACTGAGTCCGGATTCCCTGAGTTTCTTCAAGTCTTCCAGACCCTTCTTGACAATATACTGGGAGGAGCCGTAAATCGTGATTCGCTCCAGATGAGGGAAAATCTTTTTGGCATATCGGCAGATGGCGGCCAGGTCTGTGGTGGGCATGGCTATGGTGTTTCCTGCAGGAAAGAAGAGGGTCTTTATAGCATCGCCATATTGTCTGAGTCCTTCATCCAGATCTTCACAGATCTCCTGCACAGGCCGCACCCGGTAGGCAGGTCCTTTCTTGTACACCATGCAAAAAGAGCACTTATTGTGGGGGCACCCCACGGTTGCCTGAATCAAAAGGCTGTCTGCCTCGCTTGGAGGCCGGTATATGGGTCCTTCGTAGCGCATAGCCCTCCATGGGCCTCACAGAGACTCAAAAAACATTTTCCGATTTTCTCATTTTCTAAAGGCGGGGTTTACAGATAATTTCTTTGACCTTCATGTCAAAGAACCGGGTGACATTGACCGGTGTGACCACGACGGCCGTGTCCGCGCCTTTGCCTTTTCCGGCAATGGCAATGATTTCCTTATCAACATCTGTTTGACCGGCATCCGTGGCCATCATGGTAATCTCCACGGCAACCTTCAGACCATGACCAAAGATACGCAGGGTATTTGCCATGATATCGCCAAAGAGATGGGTGCTGAATTTGTCCCGTATAGCAGCGTTCAATCCACCAAAGGCATGGGTCATGGTCACGACTGTGCCACCCCTGGCCTCAAATTTTTCCCGGTTTTCCGAAAGGAATCTCTGCTCGCCGGGTTCCTTGAAACCT
>JAFDIX010000885.1 GCA_019307805.1 Deltaproteobacteria bacterium
AGCACAGGACAGGCAGGGAGGGCATCTTTCGCAGTAGCGCTTTCTTCTGGGGCTGTCCTGTGATGAATTTCAAGGCCACACTGCCGTTCCACAGGGCTGGGCGTGACTATGCGGGTCTTTTGAAAGAGACCCCCACGGCCCTCCCTGTATTATTTTCAAAGCGCTAAACAATTACAAAAATTCCAGATCACAAACAGTCAATCCAAAAAGGAGGAGCAAGTATGGACTTCGAGTTATCAGAAAAAGAGATGTTACTACAAAAGTCAGTCCGGGAATTTGCGGAAAATGAGATTCCGCCGAAAATGGAGGACATGGAGGAGACCGGAGAGTTTCCTGTGGACCTTCTGGGGCCCATGGGCAGGCTGGGCATCACCGGTGTCATCACACCACCGGAATACGGCGGGGTCGGTCTGGGCTACATGGCCCGGACAATCGTCCTGGAGGAATTGGGTCGCGTGTGTGCTGCAATGCCGATGGCCCTCCAGGTCCATCACATGGCCTGTGCCGGAATCAACGATTTTGGTACTGAAGAGCAAAAAAAGAAATACCTGCCGCCTATGGCCAGGGGCGAGACCATGGGAGTTGTTGCCGTAACCGACCCTTCGGGGGGCTCTGACCTCATCGGTATGCAGACGCGTGCCGAACCTCAAAAGGACAAGTATCTCCTCACGGGCCGCAAGTGTTTTATCACAAACTTCGATACCTCGGACTTCTGGGTAATCATTGCCAAAACCAGTGAGGGCTCCAAAGGCTTAAGCGCCTTTATAGTGGAGAAGGATGCCCCGGGAGCCAAAGTGGGCCGTAAAGAGCAAAAGACCGGTTTGCGTGGATCCAACACGGGTGAACTGGTTTTTGACGGTGTCGAACTCACCAAAGACAATCTCCTGGGCCAGGAGGGAGGCGGTCTTGCCGTGGCCATCAAGACTATCAGTGAGACAGGCCGGCTGGGTATGGCCGCCACGGCATTGGGCATCCTTAATGCCTGTATCGAGGAGGCCTGTAAATTTGCCATTGAAAGGGAGCTTTACGGTAAATCCATAAGCGCGCTCCAGGCCATTCAATGGCACATAGCAGACATATATGCAGACCTGGAGATCGCGCGTCTTTTGACCTACCGGGCCTCCTGTATGAAGGACCAGAACATGCGCTTTGATCCGGAGTCTGCTCTCGCAAAATCTTTTGCCTGTGAGGCGGCAGCTCGTTCAGCAAAGAAAGCCATTGAAATTCACGGTTCATACGGAATCATGCGAGAATATGCCGTTCAACGTCTGCTCCGTGACGCCCTGGTCACTATCCCTGCAGGCGGAACAGGTGAGATAGCAAAGATAGTCCTGTCCCGGGCCGCTCTCAGTAAATTCAAGAAGCGGTGAGCTTGTTGGAAAAGATCATAGTCTGCGTGAAACCGATTCCGGACCCAAGAGACTGGGACAGGATATCCCTTGATCCTGACACCGGCATCATGCACCGAGAAGGCATCCCCAGTGTAATCAATCCTCTGGACCGGAATGCCGTGGAGGCGGCATTGCAGTTGAAAGAGGGGCCTTGTCCCGGAGCAGAAATCGTTCTTTTGTCCATGGCACCGCCCTTTACCTCCCCGGCATTAAAAGAGATGCTGGCTATGGGTGCGGACCGGGCGGTGCTCTTATCAGACAGGCTTTTTGCCGGTTCAGATACCCTGGCCACATCCGCTATCATGGCTGCCGCAATAAAGCGGTTAGGAGCATTTGACCTTGTATTATGCGGAGATATGACGCTCGATGGTTCCACAGCCCAGGTGCCCTCCCAGCTTGCAGAGTTCTTGGGCGTGCCCAACGTTATGCATGTGACCGGTATAAATCCGGCCGCCCCGGGCAGGCTGCACCTGACCCGGAAGATTGAAAAGGGGTCGGCCCGACTTGAGGCCAATCCACCGCTCCTTATCTCTGTCGTTAAGGGAGTCAATAAGCCACGGTACATACCTTTCACTGGCATCCTTGAGGCGGATAGAAAGGAAATAGTCCAGTGGTCAAACAAAGATCTGGATCTGGACCTGTCTCAGATCGGTCCGGCAGGATCCCCGACCAGGATGGCAGGCATATCCCTGAGGGCCGGCACAAGGGCCAGGGAGATTCTCTCGGGCCATTCCCCTGAGGAGTTGGCCCGGAAA
>JAFDIX010000886.1 GCA_019307805.1 Deltaproteobacteria bacterium
GTTTGGGATTTTGATTTTATTCACGCGCAGCGCAGGCGCTTGCGCCGCGTGTTGTTATTTGTTTGATTTTTGGGATTTGTTATTTGAAATTTCAATAAGGCACTGAACTTTAAACAAAGCAAATCCCCTCTGGGGATAACAAAAGCCTGGTCCTCCCCCCTGGCCGTAGGCTGGGCCCGGATTCTTTACTAATCGATGGCAGGTGAAATATGATAGATGCGCTTAAAAAAATTGTTGCCGCGCTTTTGAAATTTGAAAAATACGAAGATTCTCATCCACTTTTTGACTGGGACTCACAGGGTGGGCCTCTTTCCCTGGATCCCGGGGGGCTTGCAGAGGCACTCAACCATGCCTTCCTCATTACCCTGGCGGGCGACAAACACCCGGCTTTTGGGACGGCAGAGGCCCTTATAAATGGGTTGGCGGAGGATCCTGATTGGAGCGGGGTGGCCCGGTTTTATCAGAGCGGTCCAAAGCGCATCCGCAAAGAGCTTGAGACCATGTGTCAAGAGGACGCCCGGTTTGCACAGCACCTGGAAGCCCTGGCAGACTGGGCTTCCAGCCAGGAAAACCTGGCAAATGAAGAAGAGACTGCCGAAAAATTCTGGTCCGTGTTTTTCCCTGAAGCAGTTGGAATTTACGGCAATGAAGAGAAGGCTATCCGGACGTTACAGGAAAAACGCACGGTCACCATTAAGGAGATGAACCCTGCACCCATTTCCGATCCCGGCAGGCAGATACTCTTCAGCTCCAACGTCCTGCTCACCGTGCCGGATAGCAGGTCATCGCTGGATGGGGCAAACCTTCCCGGTCATCTGCGGGAGAAGATGGGCGGGTTGGCGGGCGAGCCGCAATTGTACTGGTATGATCACCCCATCCATGTGGGGGTAAAGCCGGAAAGCAATGAGATTCTTTATGGCCTCAGAGGTCTGGAGGAGGCCTTTGCACATGAACGTCGGGAGGGGAACCTGGGACCGGATACCAAACCGACCTGTATTTTGTCCCTGTCAGCTACCCACAGGGGGCTTCATGCCCTGGCCAGGGGATACATTGAGGAGGAATTGAATCGTTCAGGGGGCCTGGAAAACATGCAGGTCTATGTGTTTACGGAGGCTGATACGGAACGGATCAGGGAGGAGATTCTGGCCCCTGCCGCCTCCCATTACCTGGGAAAGGAGGATGCCGCATCCATTCTCGAGATGTTTGGCGTGGACGGCGAATATGGCAGACATTACAGTTTTCTAAAGGCCATAGCAGCATTCTGGTCGGTGCTCATCGATTCGGAAATCAAGGCCACTTTTAAAATTGATCTCGACCAGGTATTCCCCCAAAAAGAACTGGAGAAGGAGACCGATCTCTCTGCATTCGGACATTTTAAAACACCCCTCTGGGGTGCCCGGGGCCTTGCGTCCAATGGCGATTCCCTTGAGATGGGCATGATTGCAGGCGCACTGGTTGATGAAAAGGATGCATGCAACACCATTTTTACACCTGATGTGCCCTTTCCGGATATCAGGCTTTCACCGGATGAGTACTTTTTCTTCAGCACCCTGCCGCAGGCCCTGTCCACTCAAGTGGAGATGATGACATGCTACACGCCGGAGCGGCTGGATGGTTTGAGCGAGTGTCTCCAGCGTATCCATGTCACAGGCGGAACAAACGGGATCCTGGTGGACAGCCTGCGCAGGTATCGGCCCTTCACCCCCTCATTCATGGGGAGAGCGGAAGACCAGGCCTATATCCTTTCGGTCCTGGCCAGGCCTGGTACAAAACTGGCGTATGTACACAAGGATGGACTCATAATGCGGCATGACAAGGAGGCTTTTGCCGAAGAGGCCGTTGCATCGGCCCGGATGGGAAAACTCGTCGGGGATTATATTCGAATCATTTATTTCACCGCCTATGCCGGGGCCCTTGCAGAAGATATTAGCGAAGTAAAGGATGCCATTGATCCATTCACCGGATGTTTTGTCTCCAGGATTCCGGCAACGGTGGTGTATCTCCGCTTTGCATTCAAGGCCGCATCGCTCTTTTTAAAAGAGGAGGGCGACCAGGGCCTGGAGTTCGTGAAAGACGGGGCCGGGCGCATCATGAAGGCCTTCCGATTCGCTGACAGTGAAGAGGGCGGATTAAACCGGATTTATC
>JAFDIX010000173.1 GCA_019307805.1 Deltaproteobacteria bacterium
ATGCTATGATACGAAGCTCTTTACCACGAATCCCAGATGCCGCATCGAAGGGGTGGAGCACATCGAATTTCATGAACACACACCGCGGGAATGCACCGACGCCATTGTGGAGAACGCCATCATCCGGTTCAAGAACCGCAACAAACCCATCGAGATCCCCCAGATCAAAAACATGGGTGTGCATGGGTTTTCCTATGAATATATCAACTATATGCTGGGTGGGACCTTCCGATCATCCTACACCCCCCTGAACGACAATATCATCAACGGAAGAATCCGCGGGGTGGCCGGGGTGGTCGGGTGCACCAACCCCAGGGTAAAACAGGACTGGGTCCATGTGGAGCTGGTCAAAGAACTCATCAGGAATGATGTGCTCGTGATGCAGACAGGATGTGCCCAGCTCGCTATTGCCAAAGCAGGGCTCTATACCCCTGAAGCGGCCCATCTGGCCGGCGCCGGACTGCGGGAGGTCTGTGAGACCGTGGGTATGCCGCCGGTCCTGGGATGCGGTGCCTGCGTCGACAACAGCCGGATCCTTATGGCCTGTTCCGAGATGGTCCGTGTCGGTGGTTTGGGCGAGAGCATTGCCGACCTGCCCGTTGTAGGGGCGGCTCCTGAATGGATGAGTGAAAAGGCCATCTGCATTGGGCAGTACTTCGTTGCTTCCGGCGTTTTTACCGTCTTTGGGGTTACCTATCCCATTGTGGAGGAGACCAAATTCCACAAACTGCTCTTTGGTGGACTGGAAGAGATGGGATTTGGAAAGTGGGGATTTACCGCAGATCCCCATGAGATGGCGAAGATGATGATTGCCCATATCGACAAAAAGAGAAAGGCCCTGGGTATTGACAAGACCCGGGAAAGGGTGCTCGTGGATATGGCCGACCGGAGGGACCTGGAAGCCGCCTAAAGCGATGCATCTCCAGCGGGACGTATCACGGCCCCCTTATACTGAGAAGGGCAAAAGGGGGGAGGGAAAATTGCTTCCCTCCCCCCTTCCTTGTTATGCAGGCACCAAAGGATCATAGGCCATCGGTTGATTTTATAAGGACATGTGCTTATATTGCTGTGCCACCAAAATTACAGAGGAGGGTGATCATGGATAAATATGTTTGTTCCCTGTGTGGGTATGTTTATGACCCTGAAGAAGGAGATCCTGATAACGGGATAGCCCCCGGTACCGCCTTTGAAGACATCCCGGATGACTGGACCTGTCCGATCTGCGGGGCATCCAAAGACCAATTTGAAGTTAGTTAAGGAAGGAGCTGCCAATGAAGCCGTTAGAAATTGCAAAGGGCATTTACTGGGTTGGAAGTATTGACTGGAATATCAGGGATTTTCACGGATACTCCACCCACGATGGAACCACCTATAACGCATTTCTCATCATGGATGAGAAGATTACTCTGATAGACACGGTAAAAAAGGAGTTTGCCGATGAGCTGATTCGTAATATCAGCCAGATTGTCGATCCCCAGAAGATAGACTATGTGGTGAGCAATCACACCGAAATGGACCACTCCGGAGGCCTGGCAAGGGTAATGCACAGGATTGGAGAGGACAAACCCCTGTATTGCTCAAAAATGGGAGCAAAAAACCTGGCCAAACACTTTCCTCAAAAGTGGAACTATCAGCCGGTAGAAAACGGCGGGGAGTTGAGCCTGGGGAAAAGGACCCTGACTTTCCTGGAGACGCGGATGGTCCACTGGCCGGACAGCATGTTCAGTTACTTGAAGGAAGACAAGATCCTGTTTTCAAGCGACGGGTTTGGGCAGCATTATGCGGGTCTGGAGAGATTTGACGATGAAATTGGCGATAAGATCATGATCGATGCCAAGAAATACTTTGCCAATATCCTGATGCTCTACTCACCACTCATCCTCAAGCTGGTAAACAAGGTCACGGAGATGGGCCTTGAAATCGACATGATCTGTCCTGATCACGGGATTATGTGGAGGAAGGATCCATCCAAGATCATCAACGCCTATGCGGAATGGAGCGAGCAGAAACCCAAGAGAAAGGCACTCGTAATCTACGATACCATGTGGCACAGTACGGAGATGATGGCCGAGGCCATTGTGGACTCCCTTGGGCAGGAGGGTGTAGACGCTAAACCCATGCACCTTCGGCGCTGCCATCGAAGCGATATCATCACCGAAGTCCTCGACGCAGGAGCGATTCTGGTCGGTTCTCCAACCCTGAACAATCAGATCTTTCCAACGATCGCCGATTTTCTGACCTACATGAAGGGGCTGAAACCGAAGAACAAGGTGGCTGCTGCCTTCGGGTCATACGGCTGGAGCGGCGAGGCCGTGAAGGTCATTAAAAACGAGTTGGAAGAGATGGATTTTGACATCATTGATCCAGGAATACGCATGCAGTATGTGCCCGATGAGAAATGCATCGCTGCCTGTTACGAACTGGGCAAGAAAGTGGCAGAGGCGCTGCCAAAAGTGCTGTAGAAAACATTACGACATTGTTTTTTTGAAAAGCCGGGACAGAATACTGGCTGGAGAATAGGCTTGAAATGAAATGGGGAAGGTTCCGGTCATCGATTTGAGGGATTGTACGGATTGTGAGGCCTGTCTCGAACTGTGCCCCACTGTCTTTAGAAGGAGCAATGAGACAGGACAGATAGAGGTGGTGGACCTGGAGGACTATCCTGAAGAGGAAATAGCGGAAGCCATTGCCATGTGCCCTTGCGATTGCATCGCCTGGCAAGAACCCTGATGGGGTCGACGATATGGAACCTGCCCTTACAGAGCCATGTGAAACCAGAGAGCAATGCCCTGACTGTGATCAATGCCAGCAGTGCAGCCCGAGTCGGTGCCGCCTGTGCAAGACGGGTGGTCATGACCAAGGTGCATCAGAGCTGGGAGGCATCTTTACCCATGGACAGTATATGGAATGGAGAAAAAAGAAGCAGCCCACGGTGAAGGCATGCTGTGCAGCGGAAAGGAGAGAAGGGCAGGAATCCTGTGCCGACAACACGGAAAATTAGTCCTTCGATTCATAAAACCGAAGCACTTAGGGGGCGGGCCCTCAGACAGAAGGTATTACACCTCCTTACATCAGTCCCACCCGATCAGTTACCGGCGGCATTACACCCTGTCCCCCTGCGCCGGGCCGTCAATCCCCTCTTTTCATTTCTTTTTCACAAAGACAACAAAATAAAATGGGCGGCTGTCACGGCCATGGGCAATATCGTCTCATGCCTGGCCAGTGAAGACATGGAGTCGGCCCGGGTGATCATACGTCGGCTCATGTGGAACCTGAATGATGAATCAGGAGGCATCGGGTGGGGATCTCCGGAGGCCATGGGAGAAATATTGGCTTCCTATGAGAATCTTGCCCGGGAGTATGCCCCCATCCTTATCTCCTATGCAAGAGAAGACGGTAATTTTCAGGAAAATGAAATCATGCAGCGGGGTGTGCTTTGGGGCATCGGGCGGCTGGCCTCAACATTCCCCCTGTTCACCAAAGAAGCGTCAACTTACATCATCCCCTTCCTGAGCTCTCCGGATGCCTCGGTCAGGGCCCATGCTGCCTGGGTATGCGGCATTCTGCGGGATGAAGAGGCCCAACCCGGTCTTTCATCGCTCACAAAAGATGGAGGAGAGATTGAAATATACCTGGGGGGCAGCCTTAAAACCCAAAGGGTGATGGATCTGGCCCAAACCGCGCTCAACCGACTGGACACCCTGTCTCACCACTAATCCCAAGCCCTAACATCTTAAATATCTATTCCATATTTTTAACCGTCTCTGGTAGCCTCTCAGTAAATCGCTTGCGTAAGCATTCCATGTTGGAGACCAACAAGGGGAGCCTGTCGGAATGCCGGTCCGTCTCCCAGCAGGGCGAAAAGGCGGGTATATCAGCCTGTAAGGATTTCAGATCTTCGGCGACAGATGGTATAATCATAGGCAAAAGCGCGTTTGAACCTGAACGTGCAGTGATTCAAGACCCTAATTCACGAATCCCTCCGATAGGGAGGAAAGAAGGCCTTATAATGAAAATACCCAAACGGACATTCTCTGTGTTGTTCTTGATCCTTATTTTCCTGGTGGTCCCTCCGGTATCGGTGAAAGCAGGCGAAACCGTAGATCACAGTCTCTACGGAGAGCTTCTGGAAAAATATGTAAAAAAGAGTATGGTGGACTACCGGGGTTTTAAAAAAGAGGAGGCCAGGCTTGAGGCATATCTCAAGGTATTGGAGAAAGTGAACGCGAAACATCTGTCCCGGGAAGAGAGGTTCGCCTTTTATGTGAATGCCTACAATGCCTGGACTATTAAACTCATCCTTACAGGGTATCCCGGCATAGAGTCCATTAAGGACCTGGGCAGTCTCTTTAAAAGCCCCTGGAAGAAAAAGATCTGCCGTATTGACGGGGAGGTCATCACCCTGGATGATATTGAGCACAACATTCTCAGGCCCCAATTCAAAGATCCTCGGGTCCACTTTGCCGTTAATTGTGCCTCAAAGGGATGTCCCCCCCTTCTTGCCGAGCCCTATACCGGGAGTCGTCTGGACAAGCAGTTAAACCAGGTGACACGGGCATTCATCAATGATCCCAAGAGGTACCGGATCGAAAAGGACACCCTTTTTGTGAGCAAGATATTTAAGTGGTTTTCTGAGGATTTCAATAACGATGTCATCGGATTTTTCCTGCAATACGCAGAAGGGGACCTTAAAAAGACGCTCGAAAGCAACCGGGGGAAAATCAAAGTGAAGTATCTTGATTACGATTGGTCCCTCAATGGAAAATAAAGGTTAAGGAGGCGGTTATGGCTGAATTTGATTATGACATAGGTATCATAGGCGGGGGTGCCGGCGGGCTGACCGTTGCTGCCGGGGCAGCGCAACTGGGAGCAAAGACCCTCCTGGTGGAAAAAGAACCTCTCCTGGGGGGAGACTGCCTCCACTATGGTTGCGTACCCAGCAAGACGCTTATAAAGACGGCCCATGTCTACCATTTGATGAAAAACGCTCAGGAATTCGGCCTCCCTGCACCGGAGATTCCCCCGGTGGATTTCCAACAGGTGGCCAAGCGGATTCAATCGGTGATCACGGCCATTCAAAAACATGATTCTGAGGAAAGGTTCTGCAGCCTGGGGGCGAAAGTCGTGTTCGGAGAAGCCACCTTTCTCGACGAGCATGCAGTCCAGCTCCATGGAAAAGGGATTACGGCAAAAAACTGGGTGATTGCCACGGGGTCTTCCCCGGGGATTCCCCCTATAGAGGGGCTGGATGGGACCCCCTATATTACAAATAAAGAAATCTTTTCCCTGGATCGCCTCCCTGAATCCATGGTTGTCCTGGGTGCGGGACCCATCGCGATTGAGATGGCCCAGGCTTTCTGCCGTTTGGGAAGCAAGGTCCATGTGGTCCAGAGGAGCGGGCAAATATTGAGTCGTGAGGACAGGGATATGGCCGATGAGGTCATGGAACTCCTGAGAAAAGAAGGCGTGATCTTTCATCTCAATGCATCTGTGAAGAGAACCAAAGATCTGGGAAATGCGCGGGAAGTCACCTTCGAGAATGAAGAGGGTGAAACCGTGCACCTCAAAGCCGAAAGGATCCTGGTGGCCCTTGGAAGGACACCCAATGTGGATGATCTTAATCTGGATGGGATAGGGGTGAAGACCAACAGTAGGGGTGTGATTGTAGACAACAGGATGCGGACGAACCAAAAGCACATCTATGCGGTAGGGGATGTGACAGGGGCATACCAGTTCACCCATGCAGCGGGGTATGAGGGTGGGATTGTGGTGGGCAATGCTATTTTTCACTTGCCCAGAAAAGCGGACTACACCTTTTTGCCCTGGTGCACCTATACAGACCCGGAACTGGCGAGCATCGGCATGAACGAGAAACGGGCAGAGGAGGCCGGACTGGAGTACTCGGTCTGGACCGAAGCCTTTGAGGATAATGACAGGAGTCTTGCAGAGGGGCAAAAGGCAGGAAAGATCAAAATGATCCTGGATGACAAGGAAAAACCCCTGGGCGTTCAGATTCTTGGACCCCAGGCCGGAGAGCTGCTCAGCGAATGGGTGGGCGTTTTGAACGGGAAGGTGAAACTGTCCACACTGGCATCGGCGGTACACCCCTATCCCACATTGGGAGAAATCAACAAGCGGGTGGCTGGGACCTATTTCTCCCCAAAGATTTTTTCAGATAAGGTCCGCAAAGGGCTGAAGTTCTTTTTTCATCTCAAGGGAAGGGCCTGCGAACAGAAATAAGGGGCGTTTACTTCTATTAGTGTTTGTTGCGGGGTACGGGCGGATGGGACGGTTTTTTTCTCCAAAGGGTTTTAGAGAGTATATGGGGCCGGCCAAGGGTATTTTGGAGGGCAATTGGACCGGCAGCTATACC
>JAFDIX010000174.1 GCA_019307805.1 Deltaproteobacteria bacterium
CACTTCCTCTTCAGCCTCTTCTCCCTCTTCAGCCTCCTCTCCCGCTTCAGCCTCCTCTTCGGTCGTCAACTCTGTTTCCTCATCAAAGGCCTTCACCACCTCGGGGGGCGTAGGAATAACATCTCGGGTCTCGCCCCTGTACATCTCTCCAGGCCCAAGAACCCTGTTCTCTTCTTCTATCTCCACATACCCGTCTTCGGAATGGCAGTCCGTATAACTGGTTCCTGCTTCAGGATTTGCTGCAGCCAGATACATCCCTATATCATCACCTTTGTCAGACACCTTTATCCCTGCTGCATCAGCGCTCTTCTCCTTATCCACCCAGTAAACGTGCGCTCCGAACTTGGTCCCCCTGACACCAACAGTGACTGTGGGGGTCTTTAGTCTGAATCTGGTTTCCTTGTAACGGAAAAGCCTCATGGCGTAAAACATTGCCTTCCCCTTGACCATGCTGAAAAGGGAGCTCTTTTTTCCCTTCTTCCTCTGGTCGCGATAGCTCTCCACGCTGAATTCTGTTTCAGAGGCCATGGTGACTACGTCTTCATTAAAAAATTTGACGCGGCATCGGGAGTCGGCAAGGGTGTTCAGGGAGTCGTTCTCATAGATAGTATCCCCTTCTCTCCCAAAATAGGCCTCCTTTGTGGCCCTGTGGATCACCACCATGTTTCCATTAAGGGCATGAATAATACCCACCTTTTTTAAGGAGGTTGGCACAAAATAGTCCCTGATCTCCAGGCCTTTCAAATCCTCTGGTAACGCTTCAACCGGCATACTCCCTCCCCGGTCAACCTGGGCCATAACAGAAGCAATACTGAAAAGAAAAGCAAGATTCAGACAGAAAGTTAGAAACAGAGTCCCTTTTTTTTTCATCTTTAATCCTCCTTTCAAATCACTCCTCCATAACATCACACCTGAGGCAGCGAGAGCATTCATTTTTGGCTGTCTCTTCATCAAAGCCCAATTCCACCTCCATGAAATTCTTTATTCGTTCTTCCGGAGATAACTTTGGCATTTCAGCCATTGGCTGTTTGATAGTTTCCTCTGGGATTTTCATGGTGATGCTGATTTTTTCCAGGCGTTCTTCATAGGCCTTTTCACCCCTCTTATCGGACAGATATTTATCTATTTCTTTGGCTGTCCGTTTTCCATGTGCCAGTGCATCCACGATCCGTGCGGGACCGGTAACGGCATCTCCGCCGGCAAAAACACCCGGAAGATTTGTAGCCAGGCTTAGGCGGTCTGCAGAGATGGTGCCGCGCTCTATTCGTAATGAGGGGGCAAAGGAGAGCTCAGGGGCCTGGCCTATGGCTGAAAAAATGGTGTCATACTCTTCGCTGACTGTACGGCCTTCTATGGGAACCGGTCTTCGCCTCCCGCTGCGATCAAATTCTTTCAATTCGCATTCATCCAGCTCAAATAAGAGGCGATTATTTGCTTGGCAGATAGACTTGGGAGCAAGCAGCAGCTTAAGATCTATACCCTCTACAAGGGCATCCTCAATCTCTTCTTCGTATGCAGGCATGTCTTTTCTCTCACGTCTGTAGAGAACGGTCACGGCAGCCCCCATTCTCCGGCAGGTCCTTGCCACATCAATGGCCACATTACCACCGCCGATAACGGCCACTCTTTTGCCCACCTTCGGTGCCGTGCCCGATTCCATGTCTCTTAAAAACCGGGCCCCTCCTATCACATTAGGTAGATCCTCACCCGGTATGCCAATAGACAGATTTCTGTGAGCGCCAACAGCGATAAAGAGGGCATCGTAGTCTTTTTGAAGATCATCTAAGGTAACATCATGCCCTACCCTGCAATTTGTTTTGGTTTTGACACCGACCTTTAATATAAACTCAATCTCCTGATCCAGGATATCTCGAGGCAGACGGTAGGAGGGTATTCCATAACGGAGCATGCCACCCAGTTCCGGTAATTCCTCAAAGAGGGTGGGTTCGTAACCCATCAGTGCCAGGTGGTAAGCTGCTGCCAGACCTCCGGGCCCACCTCCAACAATAGCCACCTTTTGGTTTTTAGGTTGGGCCTTATCGACATGTATGGTGAAACCCCTTTTTATAGCCATATCAGAGGCAAATCGTTTGATTTTCGGTATAGATAAGGCCTCGTCTGTCTGTCCCCTGAGACAGACATCCATGCACGGGTGGGTGCAGACCCTGCCGCATATGCCGGGCATTGGGTTTGTCTGATAAATAAGTGAAAAGGCCTCTTCATAACGCCCCTCTCCCACCAGCGAGAGATAACCGGGGACATCCTGGCCGATCGGGCAGGCATTGACGCATTTGGCCTTGAACAGATCCGCACATACCCCCGCCTCGCATTTTTTTTCAAGGATATGATCCTCGTATTCATGGAGGAAGTATTGCAGAGTGGAAAGGACAGGATTAGGGGCGGTCTGTCCTAAACCGCAGAGAGCTGTATCTTTGATAAATTCGCTTAGCTCCTTCAGATCAACGAGATCCCTCGGTTCTCCCCTGCCCTGGGTGATTTTTTCCAGTATTTCCAGCATTCGACTGGTGCCCTCCCGGCATGGGGTGCATTTCCCGCAGGATTCTTCCTTGCAAAATTCAATAAAAAACCGGGCCATATCCACCATGCATGTATCTTCATCCATGACGATCATCCCGCCGGAACCCATGATGGCTCCCACCTTTGCAATGGCCTCGTAATCCGTGAGAGTATCCAGCAGGTGCCCAGGAACGCAACCCCCGGAAGGACCGCCCAATTGGACGGCCTTAAACTTCTTATTGCCGGGGATGCCGCCCCCTATTTCATATATGATAGATTTGAGGCTTGTGCCCATGGGTACCTCAACCAGACCGATGTTGTTCACTGTCCCGGTCAGGGCAAAGACCTTGGTCCCTTTACTACCTTCCGTACCAATACCGGCGTACCATTCACCACCTTTCAGAATGATCTGCGCAACGTTGGCCAGAGTTTCCACATTGTTCAGAACACTCGGTTTTTTCCATAGACCTTGTTGAGCCGGGAATGGAGGCCTCGGCCTGGGCATCCCTCGTTTTCCTTCGATAGAATGCATGAGAGCCGTCTCTTCACCGCATACGAAAGCGCCCGCTCCCTGATATACCTCCAGATCAAAGTCAAACCCGCTTCCCAGGACATCTTTTCCCAGGAGATTGTATTCCCGAGCCTGCGTGATGGCAACATCGAGTCTTCTGATGGCCAGGGGATATTCAGCCCGGCAATAGATATACCCTTGATGGGCACCTATGGCCTTTGCTCCGATGATCATTCCCTCCAATACGGCATGAGGGTCGGCCTCCAAAACGCTTCTGTCCATGAAAGCGCCTGGATCCCCTTCATCCGCATTGCAGAGGACATATTTGAAATCCCCGGGCGACTTATTACCAAATTCCCACTTCAGACCGGTGGGAAACCCCGCACCGCCCCGACCCCTCAGGCCGGATATTTTCATCTCGTTGATGATCTCTTCAGGAGTCATTTCGGTCAAGGCCTTGGCCACCCCGAGATATCCATCCTGAGAAATGTACTCATCAATTATTTCAGGGTCAACAAGGCTCTTGTTTTTCAGAACAATTAACTTCTGTTTTGAGAAAAAAGGAATATCCTCGAGCTTATTAATGGTCTCAGCGGAGGCCGGCTCCACATAGAACAGCCGTTTAACCGGTCTGCCCTTGAGTAGATGCTCCTCAACCAGCTCAGGGACATCCTCTTTTTGGAGTTTTTGATAGAAGATCCCCTCGGGTTGTACCACCATGACGGGCCCCATGGCGCAGAAACCGTTGCAACCGGTTTCAATCACCCGGACCTCACTATCAAGGCCTCTTTTAATGATCTCTTTTTCAAGTGCCTCTTTCACCGCCTCACTGCCTGATGCTTTACATCCGGTCCCACCGCAAATGAGCAAGTGCGTTCGGTAAGTTTTCATTTTTTCCCCCCAATTCAACTCCAACAAAACGAATAAATAACGAGACTCAAACCCTTGCCAGGGCAAAATCGGTCTGCACCTCTCCCACAAGGATATGCCTTTTGAAGACCTGGCGCATCCTGTTAGCATCCATATGCTGATACACGATTGGTTCCTTGCCCTGCAGCTCAACGGTCACGTTAGGCTCACTGCTGCACATCCCCATGCAGCCGGAGGTGACAACCCTGATATCCTGACGATCCGTCTCTGCCATTTCCTCCAGAAGTGTGTCCATAACGGCCCTTGCACCCGCTGCTATACCACAGGTCCCCATGTGTACAATGATCTTCACTGTGGCTCCACCCTCCCTGAGGGCGGTATCCTTCTTGACTTTTTCTTTGATCTTTTTGAGGTCCTTAATAGTCAGTTTCGCCATTCCATATCCTCCCTTATGGTCACATTATCAAATCCCGTTTATTACTATTTGTTCAACTCCTTTATTGATTCTTGAATCGAGGTCGAGATAACCTTCAATACTTTAGGGTTATGGATCGGCACTTCATCCAGTTCATCTCTAATATCCCGTGTGTCCATATGAAAGGTCTTGTCGTCTACCTTGTGATTATAAACAAAATCCATCTCTGGATTGCCCATAATCAGGCCGGTTATGGTGCCGACTATGTCCCCCATAGGGGCTAAATCAATGTGGTCTAAACGAAAAGATACAGAGACCTTTGTCCCTTTCCCTTCTCCGGATGTGATCTTGAATTCGCCGCCACATCTTTTGCTTGCTTCACTCAACAGGGAGAAACCGAGTCCGACCCGGCGCGTTTTCTTCGTGGTAAAAAACGGATCCATGACCTTTTCCAGCATTTTATCGGAAATACCGCGCCCGTTATCAGTAATGGTCATCCTGAGCCAATTGTTCTTTCGATCCTCCATGATGGAAATACATATCAAATCGGCTCCAGCCGCTACCCCATTCTCAGCAATGTCCAATATGTGGAGGGATAACTCATGCAATTATGTCCCTACCTTTCTCCCCGATTTTCCGAACAACGCCATGCGAATCTCTTCCAAGTTTGGGGACTCAAGAAAAAAGGGCGTATAAGCACGACCCACATCATGGAGAAAATGGGCATCAGAAGAAGTTACAATGGGTCGTTCTCCCATTGTCGAAACGTTTCGTTGTCTCATGCCTTGTGTGATCTCCAGGGCATCCAGTTCCAGGTCCGGTGGAATGAATCCCAGTTGACTTATGATGCTAAAACTGGGCCGATCCACATGAGAGGCAATCGTAAGACCTCCCTGTCTGTGCACCTCACTCACAATTTCCTGCAGCCCCAGATCTACGGCGCCGATCAGCAGGCGATCATTAAAACCCTCCACTTCGTCAAATTCGTTCACTACCACCTGATCACCAAAAAACTCTGGTCTATTGGTCCCTTTGAGGTACCGATAGACGGTCTCTTGCATATGGAGCGCCTTTTCCACGCTCTCAAAAATGGCCAGGAGGTGCACTTCCTCCCTTGAATTGATTTCCAGGCCGGGCAATACGCAGAGCTTGCGTTGAATACCCGCCCGAACAGTGGCTTCCACATTTTCCGCTGAATTATGGTCGCAGATAGCAACGATGTCCAGGCCCAATCCCAAACTCTTTTCCACAATGGCCTTTGGTGTCATATCCAGGTCTGCACATGGTGACAGGCAGGTATGGATATGCAAATCGGCCTTGAAAGTCTTCACCCCACTCTCTTGCCGATCCCGGCTTCATAAAGCCGGCCGGCGAGATGAAAGGCCGGTAATGGGGAAAGCAGGATAGGAATGCCTTCTTCATCTGCCTTGGCCTTTGTCTCATCATCCGGGAGACGCCCGTTCACCAATATTATTGCTGCCATTTCCTTGAGCAATGCGACTGCTACAATATTTTGATGTGACTGGATTGTCAGCCAGACAGCACTCTGTGGAGAATTGGCCATGACATCGCTTAAGAGGTCGCCACAGTAACCCTCCTTTATCTCCCGATCTAAGCCTCCTGTCCCGGTTGCAACCTTTAAATGTAAAAGGTCTTGAAGCTGACTAACCTTCATCCGTTTTCTCCTTTTTCGTTTTCGGGCAAGAATAAAAACATCGTTTCTTGCAATTTGAACGTCATATGAAGACCTTCTATTTAGTATTTAGCTGTCCGCGATTCCTGGTCACCCAAAAGCATATCTTGAGGTGGGTTCCCTTATCTTTCCGGGAATGAATTTCAAAGGAGTCGGCGTTCTTCTTGATATTGGGCAGGCCCATTCCAGCCCCAAAGCCCATATCGCTATAACTTACCGGCGCAGTGGAGTACCCCTCCTGGAGAGCCAGATCAATGTTTTCAATACCAGAACCGTGATCTCTGACCTCGATAATGATTTCATCGGTGTCCACGGTAAGAGAAATGGTCCCATCCGACCCGTACATCACAACATTCATTTCGG
>JAFDIX010000887.1 GCA_019307805.1 Deltaproteobacteria bacterium
CCATCGGTCAAGAGACATTCGTATGCAGCCGATGGGCTCGGCGGGGTGACTGGAGATGGCGCGTGAGGAAGGAGAAGTCGAGGAACCTGAGAGACTCGAACATACTACACGATTGTGTTTGGGGGTCGGACGTCCTCATAGTAGTGAAGAAGCAGGGTAATGCCTGCCGAGCGAAGGGGGACGACTGTAAGTATGTTGAGGTTAAAGTATGATACACCCGCTTGACTCATATTGGGTACACTACGTAGATCCAGATAGAGAACTCTTTCCGGATAAAGTGTGTCAACTGAGACTGAAGCTATATCAAAGTCTATGACGAAACTTACAGGAAAGCCGGATGCGGGAAAACCGCACGTCCGGTTTGATGAGGGGGAGTAACGGGAATGGCGATAGCCGCCCGTTACTCTCTACTCTACTGGTTAACAATATCTCTGTAAATTCTGTCTGAAAGGCTTTTCAAAGATTTGGCCGCCGTCGGCGAAATTCAGTTGGCCTATCATCGAATTTTGCAGACGTCTGCAAAATTGACCTGGAGCCAACACGTCGAGCTACTACCCGTACTGGGAGAAGTATCCCCCGCATACCACGTCCTTCTTGAAAAGTCCTATAAAAAATACCCGATGTGTGTTTTCGGGGCAGAAAACGTGGTCAGAAACTGAAGAATAAGTATCTATCACAGTTGACAACTCCAACCATAAGTCCTATAATTGGCTTGGCTCTTGTGACTTGTAGGCCAATTCAGCAATAGGCGATGCTTGATCTGGGGCCTGTGTGGTCTGCTGCTACCATGCTCAGGAGGAGGTCATTTCCTTGAGCTTGGATTAGATTTTTGTTGCACCGGTGCCCTTAGTGGGTTTATGATCCGGGTATTCGGGCCATGTTTGCACTGGAGGCGTTGTGTTGGGAATATTCAGACGCATCAAGGATCGCAAGCTTCATTCGAGCACGGGTCCCGTGCCGGTCAAGCCTCCAGTCCTGGAGAGACTCGAGCCGCGGATTCTGCTTTCGGGGGATGGTCTACTCAGTATTGCCCCACCCGATCCGTTTCAAGATACGCCCCAAGTGGTCCAGTATGCGGAACTCCTGGAAACTGAAGAACAGGTTGAGGAGGAGATAGGCGCGGAACTGGACCCATCTGATACACTCAACGCTGACGTTTGCCAGCCGATTCTTACTTTGTTTGTAGATGATAATACAAATGACGAAAACGAAACTGCGGATGATTTGAGCATCGTTAATGTCGGGCCTGTTCAGACCGGCGATGATATTGCCATACTCTCGGATCATCTATCAGGAAATACTGACGATAAGATCCTTGCGACAGAGATAGTCGACGCAGAAGAGCCGATGACGAATAGCCCTGCCTTCCCTACCGAGGATGGCAGCATGCCGATTCATACAAATGATGCTGATGTAAGCATTGAATATGCCACATCTATCGAGATCAGGGGCCCTCCAGGATCTGAGAGTGCTTATTCGACCACCTATGATATAAACGCCTATGCCGTATCAGACGAATTTGCGGAAACGTCTGATGTGGAATGTATATGTCAATTCAAAATCCCGGATTTGCCGGGTCTTCGACTCGTTGATCCGGATATTAGCTCCTGGCAAGGGCAGATTGTTTATCTTGATTTCGACGGTGCGGAGGATGTGACCTACAATGGTCCGGTCGTCATCGAGAACATCAATGTTTCGGAATTCTCTTCCGAAGCTGCTGGCCTGAGTGGTCAGGAGCAAGAGAACATTTCTCAGATATTAACTACCCTCGAACAGATCTTTGAAGGTAGCGGTGTACAGTTTACGACCTCTAAGCCAGATTCCAGCATGTCGTATTCGACAGTATTTATTGGGGGAGATGCTACAGAGTTTAGAGAATACGGCTTCTTTGTCGGATTGGCCGAAAAGGTCGATGCCGGAAATCAGGACTCAACCGATACTGCCTTTGTGTTCAGCGATGTCTTTGCCCGCGAGATCAGTAGCTCCGAGACCTTGATCACCCGCATGGTGGATACAATCGCTCATGAAGTTGGACACTTGCTGGGGTATGAGCATCACTACGATCCTGCAGTGCAGGAGGGTGCTCTATCTACCGTTGCAGCGGAGTATGTTGTTGATTCATTGTCGGATACAGTTGGGCAA
>JAFDIX010000888.1 GCA_019307805.1 Deltaproteobacteria bacterium
CCCGCCTCGGAGTGTCGCAGAACGATTACGTCGGCATAGTTGTCTATGGTTCGCATGGCATCGGGAAGGGTCTCTCCCTTCCAGGCCGAGGATGTGCCCCTGGCGTCAGCCACGGAGACCACCCTTCCCCCAAGCCGGTTCATGGCCGATTCAAATGAGAGCCTGGTCCGGGTACTGGGTTCATAGAACAGCGTGACCATCAGTTTATCCTCAAGGAGTCGGGATACCTGCTTTCCGGTGCAGATGTCCTCAAGGCCTTCTGCGATATTCAGGATATCCTCGATTTCCCCCCTGTTTAGGCCTTTGAGACCTGTCAGATGATTCAATGCAACCATTTTACCCTATCTCCTTTCTTAATCGTTCAGATAATCTCTGCGTTTGAGAAGGAAGCGACCCTCCTTTGGTCTTATGTCTTGAGCCTTCCCATGCAGATTTTTAATTTTTCCATCACCACAGGGATATCTTCATCATGGATGTCCTTGTGGGTAACCATTCGAAATTCTCTCGGACCGACGGACTTTATCTTCACCCCCAATTGGGCAAGGGCGTTTGAGAAACCAGCCGAATCAAGCCCCACGGGAGTCAGGTCCACATGGATGATATTTGTCTGAACCTGTTCCGGGTCCACGCCAAAGCCCAGCTCAATGAGTCCACGGGCCAGGGTGCGGGCCTTCTCGTGATCTTCAGCAAGGCGATCGACCATCTCCTCAAGGGCCAATATTCCGGCTGCCGCCAAAATTCCCGCTTGGCGCCACCCCCCTCCGACCCTCTGTCGCATGCGCCGAGCTTCATCTATAAAAGCGCTGTCCCCCATGATAAGGGAACCCACGGGGCACCCAAGGCCTTTTGACAGGCATGTCGCCACCACATTCACGCCCTTTGTCAATTGCTCAACGGTTGTGCCAAGGGCAATGGCGGCATTAAACACCCGTGCGCCGTCCATGTAGGTGTTGACCGATCGTTTCTTTGCCAGGGCACAGATTTCCTGGATGTGTTCCCGGGGAACAGCCAATCCCCGATTCAGATCAAAACTGTTCTCCAGGCATATGAGGGTTGTGGGTGCCCGCTGTATATCCGGAAAGTGGATCTCCCGGTCCAGCTCCTCCAGGTTGTAGGCCCCCCCCGGAGCATAAATGGCCCTTGGCTGCACACTGCAAGTGCTGGCCAGGCCTCCAACTTCCAGATTGTGGATGTGGGAGTTGTTGTGGACGATGATCTGATCCCCCCTTCTGCAGAGGGTCATGACGGTCACCTGGTTGGCCATGGTCCCTGAGGTTACAAAAAGACCTTTTTCTTTGCCGAACCGTTCGGCGGCCATGGCCTCCAATTTCTGTACTGTGGGGTCTTCTCCGAGGACGTCATCCCCCACCAGTGCGTCCCGCATGACATCCCTCATTTTTTCCGTGGGAACGGTCACCGTATCGCTTCTCAAATCAATGATTCTGTCCATGAAATATCTCTTTATCCTCCATGTAAAGACTCCGCTTGATCTCATTGGTGGCCACCAGACGGCCCCTCTTGAACACGTGGGTGGCCATGGCCTGGTTTGCCAGGGCCTCCTCAGCACTTGGGGCATTCAGGATTACAATATCCGCAAACATGCCTTTCTGCAGACCGTATTCGGGAAGCTTCATGATATCCGCAGCATTCACCGTACACAGCTTCAGGGTGGTGCGAAAATCTTCCGCAGTGGCCATGTGACAGGCATAGGCTGTCAAAATGGCATTGTGTATCATATCGGTGTTGCCCAGGGGGTTGAAGGGATCACGTGTGTTGTCCGTACCGAAGGAGACGCGGACACCCCCAGCCAAAAGCGCCCTGACCCTTGTCACCCCGCGGCGGACATTCTGAAGATCTGCCCGGCCGTGGGTGTAAAGATTGCCCGGGGGCAGTGCGACCGCAGAAACCCCTGCCTGGGCCATGAGGAAAATCACATTTTCGGCCAGTGAAGGCGCCAGTGTATCGAGGGCGCAGAGATGGCTTGCCGCCACACGACCGCCATACCCCCTGCGAACAGTCTCCAGGGCCATGGCAACCACCCCGAGGCCGTCAGGGTATTCCTTTCCGTCGCTGTGGGGGGTGGTTTTGCGGTAGTCCCGATCAATATCAATATCCACGTGGATATCCACATCCCGGTC
>JAFDIX010000175.1 GCA_019307805.1 Deltaproteobacteria bacterium
TCCCGAAGCAAAGGCAAAGGTACCCATGAGGATAAAGAGGGGGATTACACTTAGAGGGTAAGAGGAGAACGTGTGGTAGATATCCTGGGCCAGAAGGCTCAAGGCCGGTTCCGGTCCGCTCAAATAAGCAAACCCAAGAACTCCGACAAAGGCCATAGCAAAAGCAACTGGCATTTTGAGGAGGAAAAGGAGGAGAAGGAGGGCAATACCGATAATGCCTGCAGTAATTGGGCTCATCTTTTCACCACCCTGACTATCGCATTAAGAAACCGCTGTAAAAACACCAAACAGACCGGAATACTGGCAAGGGCGATACCATAGGCAAATGGAGAAAGGGGTATGAGGGCGGTGGCGCTTACCTCCTCTCCGGTTTGAAGGGAATAACCGTATACACACAGGCGCCAGGTAATCAGAATGAAGAGGCTTAATCCAAGCAGGTGAATGATGCTGTCGATAACTGCTTGAACGCGCCTTGGCAGCAAAATGACAAAAAATTCCACCTGAACATGTCTGCCAAGAATAAGTGCTGATGCGACAGCGAAAGATATTGCCACTAACTGCGCGAGCTGCACGATGTCAATGGCGCCAAGGACTGGTCGAAGAAAAAGTTTGGCTCCAATTACATCGATGCATGTGATAAGCATCATCACAAGGAGGCCGGCAAGCCCTATCCACTCGAACCAGCTACTCAAGCGGCGGTTAAGTTTTTCAAATTTTTCTAACCCCGGCATAAGTTTTGGCTTACCTTATCATTCATCTTCATGGTCTTGCCACCTTCCCTTTCCCCCACCCTCTCCCCTCCCGTCATGGGGACGACGGGGTCTCCGACAAGGGAGGGGAGATATGGCCAGCATTGGCCTGAAGGGAGAGGGATTGAAGGATAAAATATAAATTAATCGGATTAGGGTCTCATCTCCGCAGGCCCAGTTGGCGACTTGATGCCTAAAAATATCTGCTTTTTCGTCCAGTAGTCAATTCGATCCCGCAGATACTTAAGCCAGCCTCTTACCTCTGCCTCTGAATATCCTTTGCCGACCATCTCTTTTACATAATTCTCTATTACAGGTGCGGTGGCCTCTTTCCATCTGGCTACTTCTTCTGGGGATAGCTCAATGATTTCTACGCCCTTCTTTTTGGCAAACCACTTCCCATAGAAATCAATCACATTCCACATCAGAGCATATCTCTCTCTATATTCTCCGCAAACCTTATCGAAGATCTCTTTAAGGTCCGGTGGCAACTTCTTATAGCTGTTCTTGTTCATGGCAACATAAAAACTGTAGATGTTGCCAACTTGCCAGCTCGCAGTCGTATATCCGACAACTTCAGCAAATCGGAACGTCTTGAGCGTCTCAAAGGGCGTATTAACGCCATCAATCACACCTTTCGCGATTGCGTCGTATACTTCCATCATAGCTGTAGGAGCCGGAGTAGCCCCCAATGCTTTAATAGTATTACCAACCATTCCCGGTGCTCTTATTGTCAACCCCTTCATATCTTCCAGCTTGCGGACCGGCTTCTTACTGATAATCAGGCTGGGATTGCTGGAATTCATCCAGAGCACCTTAACCTTATCAAATTCCTTCGGCTTAAATTTATTGTAGAAGTCATTGACTACTTGAGAACCTACCCAGGCACTAGGAAAGCCCAAAGGCAGTTCGCCAGCGCTGGTAACGGGGAAGCGACCCGGCGTGTACTCAACGTGACAGTAGCCTATGTCGGTAATTCCAGTTTCGATCCCTCTATACGTGGCTTCGGCTTTGAGCAGTGAACGGCCGGCAAAATATTGGATCTTTATTCTGCCATTGGTGCGCTTTTCCACATCGGCGATGAATTCTTCACAGATTTTGGATTGACCAGACGGGGGAGGGAAAAAATTGGCGAATTTTAGCTTTATCACCTTATCTGCGGCATGCGCCCCTTCAAAAGGTAAGAGGGCCACCATCAGCCCCAAGCAAAGAATCCCCTTCACGATTAATAATCTCTTCTGTCTCATCGTTAATACCTCCTTTGTGTTAGGTTAATAAGCAGCATCAAATCCCTTTTGCCAATATACTCTACCATTTACCAGTATTGATTATCCCCTATGGTATTGTCAACTATTTTATATTTTTCCATGGGTTAAGTTAATGCCCTTGCAGATCTGTTCATATCCAGAAGTGGTATGACAAGATATCAGGCTCTACGAGATTCCGATTTTCTGCTTAATGTCTTCTTTTAGGCTCATCTTATCTACTTTCTCCGCCTTTGTGAACGGCATGGCATCGATGAATTCGATCCTTTCAGGAAGCTGAAGCACAGAAGCCTTTCTGTCTTTTAGGAAAGAGACTGTTTTTTGGAAGCTCAGCTCGGCACCAGGCTTGGGCTGAATATACGCACAGACCCTCTCGCCCATCTCAGGATCAGGCATGGGAATAACGGCGACAATAGCGACATCCGGGTGGTCGCTGATCAACTTTTCAATCTCAATGGCACTGATGCTTTCCCCGCCCCGGTTAATCATTTCCTTTATCCTGCCCGTGAGAGTAACATAGCCTGCATCATCGATCTTGGCCACGTCGCCGGTCCTGAAGAATCCGTCCTTGTCAAATGCCTTTTCGTTTTCCTCCGGGGCCTTATAGTAACCGGTAAATACGCCGGGGCCTTTGATGAGGAGTTCTCCGGGGGTGTTTGGTGGCAGCTCTTTTCCATTCCTGTCAACGACTTTGTAGGTGTCGTACGGACATGTGGGTCTTCCTACGGTCTTGTAGACGGTTTCAAGGTCATCATTCGATCGTGTTATGGTGGTTTGACCCTCGGTAGCACCAAAGCCATTGAAATAGGTACATCCGACTTTTTCCCTGACATCTTTGATCAAATCGGGCAAGCTCGCACCGCCACCACAATGCATCTTTTTTAGTGAACTAAGCTCGAAATCATTTAGACCCTTAAAATAAACTAACCTCTTGGCCAAAGTGGGAACCCATACAACTGCGGTGACCTTCTCACGCTCGATCGTCCGGCAGATGATTTCCGGATCCGTCGAATCCAAAAGAACGGATTTCCCAAAGGTCAAAATACTGCCTAAGAGGCCTTTAGTGAATGTCAGGTCATGCCCGATCGGACCTGCAAGCAAACATGTATCCTGGATATCCATCTCCCAGGCCCTGGCGGCGTATTCAGAACCGCAAAGCAAATCATTATGGGTGCGGGGAACGACCTTTGGTAACCCTGTTGTTCCGCCGGTGGGTCCCATGTGGGCCACCTGCATGGGATCAGGGCGTCTTTCAGCCAATTTGGCAATGTTATCCTCTGATAATTCGCCATCCTCGATCAGTTTTTCCAGATTCAAAAAGGGTTCATGATCTCCTCCCCTGACAAGGATCACATGTTTGACTCTCGGACTATCTTTCAAGACATCATCGATAATGGGCAAATAATCTGTCTTCCAGAAGTTCTCTGGTACGATCCAGGAAGTGGCTTCTGTGAGCTTGAAAAGGTGATTAATTTCATATTGTCGATACCTGTCAATCAGCAAAACTGCAATCGCCCCGATTTTCTGGAGTGCAAAATATGCATAAATAAATTCATTCCAGTTCGGGAGTTGAACCAACACACGGTCCAGGGGCCTTATGCCCAGCTTTATCAAGCTTATTGCCAGTCTATTGGTCTTTGCCCTGGCTTGGGAAAAGGTCAAACGACTTTTTCTATCAACAAAGGCCTCCTTATCAGGATAAATATCCGCGGCCTTGTCGAGGATGTCGCCGAAGGTCAGACCTCGCCACCACCGAAATGTATTGTATTTTTCCGCATCTTCTGCTCTATACGGTGTAAAACCGTCCAGGAACATTGTTGTGCCTCCTCGGTAGCACTGTTATTCTTCTGACCAATCGGAGACCAAGCCTATCTTGTCTTCGTCCTCGTATATGGCGCTTCTGGTTCTGCATTCCCGGCTCTTTTCATCAATACTGACCTCTGCCACATAGGTTGTTTCAAAATTGAGTTTCTCAATTAGTTGATCTAAAATCATATTGGTAATCGGGCAAATATAGGGCTTGACCCCACCTTTTTTCAGTTTGACCTCCTTTGGGAGGTGAAGGCAGTCCTTCATTTTCAGCTCAAGCTTGATACCTCTTCCACCAATTTCGTAAGTCATCTCCTTTACAAGCCCGGCGGTTTTAATTTCCTGGATGCAGTTCTGGAGCACTTCGTCCGGGTTATTCCCTTTGATCTCCTTTGATTGAATGAAATCTACTCCGACCAGTTCCACCTTCCAGGCAGCGCACCCTGACAATTCATGAAAAAGGAGCTCTTCAAGCCTCACCATAATCTCATTGCAATATTCCATCTCATTCATATTTGGGCCTCTCCTTTCTACCATACTCCTCCCAGTAAACCATATCTTCGAGCGCCTTTTTTGGCCTAGGATGTTTTCGTTGCTCCGCTGGCCAACCGATGGCGACATAAGCAATGACTTTATACTCTCCCATGCCTGTCGGGATTTTCAAGATCTCTTTGAATTTTTTTGCATCCCTCGTGCTTGCAACCGGCCCGTGGACCCAGCATGCGCCCAAACCAAGGGAATGTGCCTCCAGGAGCATGTTTTCGACGGCTGCGGATATATCATAGGGAACATCCACCGACCCCTCCATCAAAGTTCCAATAACGGCAATAATCAGTGGGGCATGCTTAGCAAACTCGGAAACTTCTCCAGAATACATGAACCTTAAAACCTCTGCCTTTTTTTCGGGGTCTTTGATCTTTTCAAATCTTTCCTGCATCTCCCCAAGGCAGTACCAGGCCGTCATGCGTGAACCACTTCCAAGCTTTGCTAATCGTCCTATTTTATTCTTCGTTTCGGGATCCCGGACGACGATGAATCTCCAGGGCTGATAGTTTTCGCCAGTGGGCGCCCATCTTGCGGCCTCAAGGATTCTATCGATCATCTCATCAGGGACGGGATCCGGCTTATACCTCCTAATGCTTTTCCTGCTAGTTATGACATCTATAATATCTCCCATGGACTTGTCTCCTGTTCCCCATTAGATTGTTGGTCATTATTGGCAACCTATTTTCGGGTTGTTGCATCTAAAGTCTTAGTACCTTATAGGCCACCTCTCCCAGGATGAGACGGATCTCCTCGTCCGTGAATTGAAGGTCCGTTTCCCGTTCCTTGAATGCCTGGACCCACTCTTTCAACGGACACATCAGGTTTGGATAAGGCGCATCCGTTGCGAACAGGATCTTGTCAGCTCCTGCAAGATCAATAATGTCACGCAGCCACTGATAGAAACGCGCTTTAGGCAATCTTTTGTAAGGCTTTTGCCATAACGACAAGTCCACATAGACATTTTTCAGCCACGCAGCCGCCTGTACGGCCTCTCTCCACCAACCCACATCTCCGCAATGGGCGAAGATAAAGTCCACTTCTGGATACCGGCCTGCTGCTGATGCGAAGTAGGCCGGCCGGGAATTCTCCCATCGGAGGGAGGTGTTCGGGGCCCCCCCCGTATGCACCATTACCGGTATATTCCACTCTGCTGCTTTCTCGTAGACCCAAAAACAGACCGGGTCATCCGGCATGTAGCCTACACCGGCATGGAGCTTGAACCCTTTCATCCCCCACTCATGATAGGCCTGTTCACAATGTTTCAGGGCTCCCTTTCTGCGCGGATCGATAGCCATAAAGGGTATCAGCCGACCTTCATGCCTCTTGGCAGCGTCCGCATACAGCTTGTTCTGATCGAAAATGTGCATGGGGGCCTCACCAAAAAGTAATCCATAGTCCACGCCGAAGATAACGGTCTTGTCCACACCCGCTTTGTCCATCTCCTCTATGATGTTATCCGCATCAGGATCAATAAGGGGTCTGACTATTTTTTCAGTGAACTCCCGATCACTGATATCCACTTTGTGTGCCTTTCGGTACATCATCGCGAAGCTCTTCTGGGCCCCTTTTATATATTCTCCCTGAACCGTTCCCTTAGCAACTAAATGCCTATGAACATCAATAATCATTACTGTTTCTCCTTCTTTCTATTGTCAGATTCACTCTTTATTTCTATTGGGCCGCCTTTTCCTGGATATACTGGACGATCTCGTCTGGAGGGATCCCTGGAAGGAACACCTTTTGAACACCCATTTCCATAAGCGCGGGGACTTGACGTTTGAGTATAATGCCTCCGACAACCACCATGACGTCTCCAACCTTTTTGTCTTTGAGCCTTTTCATCACTTTGGGTATCAGCACCATGTGATCGCCGGAAAGAAAACTCAGGCCCAAGACATCCACATCCTCCTGAATGGCGGCATTGACAACCTGATCTATGCTTTGCCGATGGCCCGTGTAGATGACCTCCATGCCTGAATCCTT
>JAFDIX010000889.1 GCA_019307805.1 Deltaproteobacteria bacterium
AATTCAAGGGCGTTTTTCCCGAAATAGGTGCGTGCAGCGGCTTCCACCCCATAGGCCCCGTGCCCAAGATAGATCTGGTTGAGATAGAGAAAAAGGATTCTTTCCTTTGAAAATTTCTTTTCTATTTGAAGAGACAGGATCGCCTCTCTTGCCTTCCTCCTGTAGGTCCTGGCCGGGTTTTTAAGGAGCAGAGACCGTGTGACCTGCTGCGTGATGGTGCTCCCCCCCTGCTTTTTTTTGCCTGCCTGAATATTCTTGAAGAAGGCCCTGATGATGCTTGCTACATCCACCCCTTCGTGCTCAAAAAATCGTGCATCCTCTGCAGCGATAAAGGCCTGAATCAAGTGCTTTGGAAACTGGTCCAGGGAAAGGACAATGCGTTTTTCATCCCAGAACCGCCCGATGATTTCGCCCTCATCGCTGTAAATCTCTGTGATGATCGGGGGATTGTATTCTTTAAGCGATCCGATGTAAGGGAGATTGCTGGACCAGAGATACCACAAACCCCCGCCTGTCGCCGCTGCCAGGATAAGGATGCAGAGCGAAAACCAGGCCAAGAATTTGAAAAATCTCTTCATCGATGCATTCTCCGGTCAAGGGTCCTGTATTGGACCGATTCGGCGACGTGATTGGAATGAATCCTTTCACTCCCTTCAAGGTCCGCAATGGTTCGCGCAATCTTCAGCACCCTGGAGTGGGCCCTGGCACTGAAACCAAAACGCTCCATTGCGTGTTCGAGCAGATTGCTGGATTCCTGGTCCAGTTGGCAGAGCTTTCTGATGTGACGACTGTTCATGCCGGCATTCACATGAATTTTCATTCTGGTAAAACGTTCTTCCTGAATCCCTCTGGCCTTTTTTATGCGTTTCAGGATCATCCCGGAGGTCTCTCCCTTCTCAGTGGAGGAAAGATCCTTGAACTGAACCGGGGGCACATCCATATGGATATCGATCCGATCCATAAGGGGTCCTGAAATTTTAGAACGATATCGCTGAATTTGCAAATAGTTACAGTTGCATTCGCGCTTTTGATCCCCCAGGTACCCGCAGGGACAGGGATTCATGGCGGCTACCAGCATGAAATTGGCCGGATAGGTCACTGTGGAATTGGCCCGGGTGATGGTCACCTGACCGTCCTCCATGGGTTGCCTCAGGACCTCCAAGACATTTTTTTTGAATTCCGGCATTTCATCCAGAAAGAGGACCCCGTTATGGGCAAGGCTTACCTCCCCTGGTTTGGGTATCTGACCGCCGCCAATCAGTCCTGCATCGGATATAGTATGGTGTGGCGATCTGAAAGGGCGCGTCGTAATGAGTCCGTTCCCCTTGGACATCATGCCCATCACACTATAGACCTTAGAGGTTTCAATCGCCTCCCGGAAACCCAGTTCGGGAAGAATCGTAAAAAGGCGCTTTGCCAGCATGGTCTTCCCAGCGCCAGGGGGACCAATCATGATGAGATTATGTCCACCAGCCGCTGCGACCTCAAGGGCCCTTTTCACATTTTCCTGCCCCCTCACGTCCCCGAAATCCACGCTATGTTTGGGCGGTTTGAAGACCGCGTCAATATCGACCCGAACCGGTTCTATCGTGCTCACCCCTGCAAGGGTCTCCACCAGTTGGGTAAGGGTTTTCACAGGATGGACCAAAATGCCACCCGCCACAGCGGCCTCGGCAGCGTTTTCTGCGGGCAGAAAGAGCCTTTTAAAGCCCATCTCCTTGGCCATGACGGTAATAGGAAGGGCCCCTTTTATGGGTCGCACCAACCCGTCCAGGGCGAGTTCCCCCAGAATCAGGGAGTCCCCGGTGACACCGTCCGGGATCAGCCCAGTGGCCCCAAGAATGCCGACAGCCATGGGGAGATCAAACGCAGAGCCTTCCTTTTTGATGTCGGCGGGCGCCAGGTTGACCGTAATCCTGTCTGAGGGGAAATGGTATCCGCAGTTCTTAATGGAAGCCTTTACCCTATCCTTGCTTTCACGAACTGCTCCCTCGGGGAGACCTACGGTGGCAAATGAAGGCAGTCCCTGGGAGATATCAACCTCCACTTCCACGATATAGGCATCTATTCCAATGACGGCGCTGCTAAAGACTTTCGCGAGCATGGGCTACTCCACTCTTCAAGAATATTGAAGTCCATCATCCACGGGCTCATACAGAGCCGCCATTTCATAGGAAAGAATCCGGAGAGGATTGTATTCCCTGAAATGTGCTTTACATTTAACATCAGGGATGGTAGAAAGTAAAGTTTCTTTCGCCCTTGCCTGAAGAACTTTTGTGTGTTTTTT
>JAFDIX010000176.1 GCA_019307805.1 Deltaproteobacteria bacterium
CAAAAGGCCCAGCAGGGGCTGGACAGCGCAAAGGGTTTTATAAAAAGAGAGGCAGGGCATCGCCTGAATCTCAAGTATGTGCCGGAGATACAATTCAGGCATGATCCATCTCTGGACTATGGGGAACACCTGGAGAGACTTTTTCGAAAGATGAAAACGGAAGGGTCATCTGACCTCGCCTGATGAGGGAAGCCCATGGGAAATCCTCGTGATGGTATAATCCTGGTGGATAAAGGTGTCGGTGAGTCCTCTTTCGACGTCGTTAGGAAGATCAAGAAGGCCCTTGGGATAAAAAAGGTGGGCCATGCAGGGACCCTCGATCCCTTTGCCACGGGGTTGCTCATTGTTCTGGTGAGACAGGGGACCAAACTGGCGCCCTATCTCATGTCCGGAAAGAAGACCTACCGTGGTACGCTGAGACTCGGGGTTGAAACCGATACCCAGGACCCGACCGGTCAGACCGTCAGCACCCGTCCGGTTCCGGAGATCAGCCTGGAAGAGATTCGAAGGCATGCCCTCGGGTTCATCGGTGAGATTGAGCAGGTTCCCCCGGCCTTTTCGGCCGTAAAGCACCAGGGAAAAAGGGCCTATGAATTTGCTCGAAAGGGAATCGCAATAGACCTCAAAAAACGGCGGGTGAGAATCCATAGCCTGGAGGTGCTGGGGGTCTCACTGCCGGAGATCACCTTTCAGGTGGTCTGTTCCGGTGGAACCTATGTGCGGACCCTTGCTGCAGATCTCGGAAAGCAGATGGGACCGGGAGCCCATTTGAGGGAGCTGAGGAGATTGGGAAACGGTCCTTTTCGTGTGCAGGATGCATTGCATTCAGAAGAGATTGAAACCCCTAGGAGCCGTTCTGTTTTGGAGGACGGGATCATTCCCCTCCGAAATGCATTGCCCGACATGGCAGAAGTGCACACCGACGGCGTCATGGCGAAAAGGATCAGAAACGGATACCACCCCGGCTGCAAGGAATTGGCGGGGGGGTCGAAAAAGAATGCATATTTAAAGGATTTTGTAAAGATAGTGAGTGGCCGGGAAATGATAGCCATCGCAGAAGGTTGCGCATCTCCCGGTGAAGATAAAGTATTGTTTAAGGTCCAAAGGGTGTTTAATTAAATTCCCTGGGACATGGCGGATTTCAAATTATTACTAACGCAATACAAAGGAGGTAGTGAAAGTGGTTTTGACTCCAGATGGGAAAAAGGAGATCATTGATCGGTTCAAGGTCCATGACAAGGATACAGGCTCACCTGAGGTACAGATTGCTCTTCTAAGTAACAGGATAACCTATCTTACCGATCATTTCAAAGTGCACAAAAAGGACCACCACTCTCGTCGCGGTCTTCTGAAACTGGTAGGTCGGAGAAGAAGACTTCTCAATTATCTCAAGAAAAGAGACACAAAAAGATACCAGCAGGTCCTGCAGGAGCTCGGTCTGCGGAAATAATGGTGTCCTTCACAGGCGTCCCGGGTTTTAAAAACCACGGGGTGCCCTCATGATATTCTCGAAAGGATGGAATGACTTATGGTGAAAAACTGTTCAATGGAGCTTAACGGCCAGACATTGCATATAGAGACAGGTCGCATCGCCAAGCAGGCCAGTGGGTCGGTAGTTGTGACCCTTGGTGAAACGATCGTTTTGGTGACCGTGGTCGCAACGGATAAGGTTCGCGAAGGGGTGGATTTCCTCCCCATGACCGTTGAATACCAGGAAATGTCCTATGCGGGCGGCAGAATCCCGGGGAATTTTTTCCGAAGAAACATAGGCAGGCCCACTGAAAGGGAGACCCTGACCGCCCGTCTTATAGACCGGCCATTGCGCCCCCTGTTTCCCAAACATTTTTATTACGAAATCCAGGTCATCGCCACGGTTCTCTCCACAGACAAGGAGAATGAGGCGGACGTCCTTGCCCTGCTGGGCGCATCGACTGCTCTTGAAATTTCCGATGTTCCCTTTGCCGGGCCGGTTGCCGCAGTCCGGGTGGGTAGAATCGACGGTCAATTGGTGACAAACCCGACCATCAGCGAACTGGAAGGGTGCGACATCAATATCATCGTCGCCGGGAACAAATCCGCCGTAGTCATGGTCGAGGGCGGGGCGGATTTTGTGTCCGAATCGGACATGATAGAGGCGATTTTTTACGGACACGAGGCCCTCCAGCCCATGCTCGATATGCAGATCGAACTTCGTGAGGCGGTAGGCCGTCCGAAGCGTGAATTCATCCCAAAGAGCGATGACAAAAGTTTGGAGGCCAAGATTGTTGAGATGGCTACTCCCCTCATTCAGGAGGTCATCACTACGGCTGATAAAATGGAGCGCCAGAATAAACGGAGCGATGTTTTTAATAAGGTGGCGGAAGCCTTTGCTGAGGAAAACAAAGATGCGGTATCCGCATCAAGAGAGATCATTGAAGACCTGGAAAAGACCCTGGTCCGCAGGATGGTCCTTGAGGACGGTCGCCGCATCGACGGGCGCGCCATGAACGAGGTGAGATCCATTGATTGCATGGTGGGTGTCCTGCCCCGGGTCCATGGTTCGGCCCTCTTCACCAGATGGGAAACCCAGGCCATGGTTTTGACAACCCTGGGTACGCCCATGGATGACCAGCGCATCGACACCATGTATGGAGATGTGTTCAGAAAATTTATATTTCATTACAATTTCCCTCCCTACAGTGTCGGCGAGGCCAAAAGGCTCGGGGGACCGGGCAGAAGAGAAATCGGTCATGGGGCACTGGCACGGCGGGCCCTGCTCCCCGTGGTGGAAAATAATGAAGATTTTGAATATACCGTACGTGTCGTGTCGGAGATACTGGAGTCCAATGGTTCTTCTTCCATGGCCAGCGTGTGCGGCGGGTCCCTCTCCCTGATGGACGCCGGAGTTCCCATCAAGGAGCCTGTTGCGGGGGTGGCCATGGGCCTTATCTCAACGGGTGAGAAGATGGCTGTGTTGACAGACATCATCGGCGATGAGGACCATTATGGGGACATGGATTTTAAAGTGGCCGGGACACAGGACGGTGTCACCGCCATCCAGATGGATATCAAGATTGACGGAATCACCAGGGAGATCATGCAAAAGGCCCTGGATCAGGCCAGGGAAGGCAGACTGCATATCCTGGATGAGATGGCCAAGGCCATTGCCAAGCCCCGGCATGAGGTATCCCCCTATGCCCCTGTGATCAAGACCATTCATATCAAGCCTGAAAAGGTCCGGGTTCTCATCGGCCCCGGAGGCAAGGTCATCCGGGAAATATCCACGGCCACCGATTCCCGAATCAACGTGGATGACGAGGGTAAGGTCGTTATTTCCGCACCGGATGGTGAGCGGGCACGAGAGGCCGAGAAGATGATTACCATGATCAGCCAGGATGCCGAGGTGGGGAGACTTTACATGGGCAAGGTAGTCAAGATTATGGATTTCGGGGCATTTGTGGAGATCTTCCCCGGCACCGATGGACTGGTGCACATCTCTCAACTGGAAAAAAGTCGCGTCAACAAGGTCACCGATGTGCTCAATGAAGGAGATGAGGTCCTGGTGAAGGTGCTCGATGTTGACAAAAACGGGAAAATATCCCTTTCCCGAAAAGATGCTCTGGGTGAAAGCCTGGATGATGCATCGTAAAACGGTCCTCAAAAACGGCGTTAGAATCCTATCCGAAAAGCTGGATCACTATCGGTCCATATCTATCGGGATATGGGTCAATGCGGGTTCCCGGGAAGAACAGCCTGTTGAAAACGGTATTTCCCATTTCATTGAACACATGATCTTCAAGGGAACCCGAAACCGGAACAGCCTTCAGATTGCAAAACAGCTGGACGTGATCGGAGGCCTTTCCAACGCCTTTACCGGCAAAGAATACACCTGTTTTCATTCAAAGGTTCTGGACAGGCATTTCAACACCCTGGCAGACATCCTCTCTGATATATTCCTCAACTCTGTTTTCGATCCCCGGGACATGGAAAAGGAACGGCAGGTCATTCTCCAGGAAATCAGTATGGTGGAGGATAGCCCCGATGAAAATATCTATGAGCTTTTCAACCATCTCTATTGGATGGACCACCCCCTGGGGATGTCCACCCTGGGGACCGGGGAAACCGTCTCCATGTTAGGGAAAGAAACCATAGGCGATTACATCGGGCGGTTTTACACCGCAGACAGAATCGTTATCGCCGCAGCCGGGAATATTGACCACGATGCCCTGGTGGGCTTTTTTCAACCCCTCTTTGAGGGACTGGAACCGGGAAATGGTCAGAAAGCGTTGGACAAGCCCAAGATCCATGCAAATGTGAAGTCCCAGTGGAAAGAACTGGAGCAGGTCCATATCTGTCTCGGTGGGGCGGCACCCCACCTCTCGAGTAAAAAGCGTTTTGCGGGGGCCGTTTTCAACACCCTTCTCGGGGGAAACATGAGTTCCCGACTGTTTCAGGAAATTCGGGAAAAACGGGGCCTTGCCTATTCGGTCTATTCCTTTATTTCGGCCTATGTGGATGCAGGCCTCATGGGGATCTATGTGGCTACGGATCCCCAGCAGGTGAACGAGGCCCTGGAGGTGATTCAGCAGGAGGTGATTGCCCTTCAAAATGGGGATATATCCAGGGCCGACCTGGATGCCGCTCGAGACCACCTTATCGGGGGTGTTTTACTGAGTGCCGAGAGCACGGACACCCGAATGATGCGTATTGCAAAAAACGAATATGTCTTAGGCAAGTACATGAGCTACGAAGAGCTGGTCTCTGACCTGGAAAAAGTGACCGTGGAAGAAGTCGTTCATATGGCCAAACAGGCCTTTAAGGAGGACGGGGTTTCCATGGTGACCCTTGGCCCGATCAAAAAAGAGGATTTAGACCTGGGTTGCCTTCAGTTTGCCGGAAACTGATTGGACGGGCCGGTCAGTAAGCACCGGCCTGGGGGGATGAAAGGAGGCACCTGTTGGACAGGGTGCAAGTCAAGGTCAAACGTCTTCCGGGACAGGAGGATATGGTGCTACCCTCCTATGAAACGGATGGTGCCGCCGGCATGGATATTCGGGCAGCGGTCAAAGATCCGGTCACGCTCCATCCGGGGGAGATAAGGTTGGTCCCGACGGGATTGACGGTGGCCATACCCCGGGGATACGAGGCCCAAATACGTGCACGAAGTGGTCTGGCCCTGAAAAAAGGCATCGGCATGGTCAATGCCCCCGGTACCATCGATTCGGATTACCGGGGAGAGATCGGCCTCATTATGATCAACTGGGGGCAGGAACCCTTTACCATAAACCGGGGAGATCGCGTCGGCCAGATTCTCATCCACAGGGTCCACCGGGCAGAGTTCATTGAAGTGGAAGAACTCGACGGTACGGAAAGGGGAGAGGGCGGCTTCGGACACAGCGGAGCTGATTGAAAAAATGCGATTTTCAGTTTTGGCCTCGGGTAGCAGCGGCAATACCTGTTATGTGGAGACAGATGAAACCAGGGTTTTGATAGATGCCGGCTTGAGCTGCCGGGAGACGGTAAAGCGACTCGAGCTGATAGGGGTCAATCCCCAGGAACTGGATGCCCTGATCCTCACCCATGAACACCAGGACCACATCAAGGGTGCCGGCCCCATTGTCCGGCGTTTCGACATTCCTCTCTATCTCAATCCCGCCACCCTCAGAAGGGGCATGAAGACCCTGGGGAAAGTGAGTCGGCCCGTGCCTGTGAACACGGGTCAAACCATTTCAGTCAAAGATCTCTTTATAGAAACCTTTACCAAATGCCATGATGCCGCAGATCCCATGGGAATTGTTTTTTCGTCCAACGGCATCAGGGTGGGAATAGTCACGGATATGGGCCGCAGCACAAGGCTGGTGGAGGATCGCTTGCGAGGATGTCAGGCCCTGATCATCGAATTCAACCATGACCAGGACATGCTGGAACAAGGCCCCTATCCCCTGGATCTCAAAAGGCGTATCAAAGGCCGGGACGGACACCTCTCCAACCTGCAGGCAGGGGATCTGCTCAGGGCCCTGTGCCATGCGGATCTCAGGGCGGTAATCCTGGCCCATCTGAGCAAGGAAAACAATGAAGTCCAGAGGGCGGTGGAGGTTGCGGAAAAGGTTCTCCTGCAGCGAGGACAGCACCATACGGATATCATGGTGAGTTCTCAGGATATCCCGCTTCCCCTGGTGACGCTGGAATAAATAAGGCAAATCCCCACAAATACCACTTTCTTTTGCAACCAAAACATGGCAAAGGTAAAGAATCGTTCCCGAAAGTCAAGGTCATACACATGCAGCTGCTGTGGAAAGACGCAGCCATTTTGCTGGACCTGCCCCTGCGGCTTCCAGATCTGTAACACCTGCATGGAAGAAAACCTGTGGGGATATTACCAATATAAAGCATCGCATCATAGAAAATCCCGCCCTCCAGGTGGTCCTCTATCAACCTGAAATTCCTGCTAATACTGGTAATATCGCCCGGCTTTGCGCAGCCGCAGAGGTCAGGCTTCATCTCATCCATCCCCTTGGATTCAAGGTGGATGACAAGCATCTCAAGAGGGCGGGCCTGGACTACTGGGGGGAAGTGGATGTCCGGCACCATGAAAGCTTTGAGGATTTCCTGGAGAAATATAAAGGGAACGGGAAAATAACAGCCTTCAGCAGGCATGCCAATACAAACTACACACAAGCAAAGGTAGATCACGGGGACTGCCTGCTATTTGGCAGGGAGACCCTGGGTCTCCCCCGGGGGATTCGTGACGCCTATCCTTGCTACGGGATTCCCATGTGGGGAAAGGTGCGAAGCCTGAATCTCTCAACAGCTGTGGGCATCATTGTATATCACTGCCTGCACAGTATGGGGCGGTTTTAATCAAGGCAAAAGGCACAAGGACTTATTTCCTGAGAGAATCCATGTCCTGCTAACGCTTTTTCACAGGCGTTTCATGCTTCGATCTTCGAATTTATGATGCACAGGGCACATCAAATGGTTATATATTGAATGAGATGACATCGTAAAAGTCATAAACGGGACGGCACAGTAAAAAGCTCCAAATGCAAGGCTTGCGAAACCGGGGACCCGCCTGAAGGGTGGGGAGTCCGTACGGAGCACGGACAATCTTGAGGAATGAGGCGTACTGACAGTACGCCGCAATGACGAAAGATGAAGCGTAACGCAGCAGTTGGACTTATTGCGAAGCCGTCAAATGAGGTATTCGCAAAGCATGGTGTATGACCCAAAAAAGTAAAGGAGGGTATATGAACAGCGCCAAGGAGAAGGGGGTCCGGGAACTCGAGAACTTTGCCATTGAGATCATTCAGGGGGCTGGAAAAGAAGCCCTTGCCCTGTACGGGAAGGGGGCGACGCGTATGAAATTTGATGAAGGTCTGGTCACAGAGGCCGAACTGCGCCTCAATGACTATTTCCAAAATCATATACAGGCAGAGTTCCCGGAACACCGCATCTTTCGAAACAACCAGGAACACGAAGGGTATTCCCACGAGGGGAAGCGCTATTTATGGGTGTACGATCCCCTGGACGGGGTTGCTAACTTTCAGGCAGGAATTCCCATTTGGGGCCTGTCCCTCGCCCTCCTGGAAAATTTCTGGCCCATTTTCGGCGTCTTTCATATGCCTGTGACGGGTGATCTGTTTCATGCCCAGGCTGGGAAAAAGGCCTTTCACGCCGGAGAGGAAATCCGCGTATCCCTTCAAGAAGAATTGGATGACGAGAGTCTTCTCCTTATCCCTTCACGTTTTCACCATCACTTCCGCTCCACCTTCCCCGGGAAGATGCGTGTCCTTGGAAGCAACTCCGCACATCTTTGTTATGTGGCCATGGGAAGGGCAGAGGCGGCAGTCCTCAGTAATGAATCCTACCAGGGTCTCGCTGCAGCCAGGGTCATCGTAGAGGCCGCGGGCGCAAAAATCTACCGGCTGGATGGAAAGGAATTCTTTCTCAATGAGTACCTGAACGGCGAGAGGATTACCGACCATCTTGTCGTGTCATCACCCGACGCCTTTCCACAGGTCCGGGAGTGCCTGCACCGGCTTTCCTGATTTATGCTTGCTTGTGCCATAAT
>JAFDIX010000890.1 GCA_019307805.1 Deltaproteobacteria bacterium
CGGACTTGAGGAGCCTGCCCCGCACCATGATGCGGGGGCATCCAGGATTCATGCAGTTCCCCATTACCTGGATTCCGGCTCGGAGGCCGGAATGACACGTCGCCTGGTGACAAACCCAAACTTTGCTTCGTCTGGGAGCGAGGGGTTTCAACTATCCCAGACGGAAGTCCTGATACCCCATCACTCAGCATATGGTCATGAAGTTTTTTCTCTTTTCCTTTGAATGACCTGGAGTTCTTTCCACAGCGCTTCTACCTGTTTTCTCGTTTCCTCAAGGGATTTGTCATTGTGAATCACGAAGTCGGCATAGCCCACCTTCTCGTCGATGGGAAGCTGGGCCTGAATCCTGTGGCTTGCTTCCTCCGCAGTAATACCATCCCTTTTCATGAGACGATCTACCTGCACCTCGGCCGGCACATACACGAGAATGTTCTTGTGAAACTGGTACTGAAGATTCAGTTCAAAGAGCAAAGGGATCACGGCCTGTATGACGGCATTCGGATCCTTGGCCGCAATTTCATTGACTTGACTGACAAATGCCTCGTTAATGCTGGTATGGGTAAAACCCTCCAGCTTCTTCCTTTTTTCAAAATCCTTAAAAACAATATCCCCCAGCTTCTTTCGGTCCAGGGTCTGATCCTCCTGAAGGACCTGCTCCCCGAAATAACCGACAATTTCTTTCCAGGCGGGTTTCCCCGGCTCAACCACTTCCCGGGCAAGCACATCAAAATCAATCATCTGTGCCCCTAAATCTTCCAGCATGGTGGCCACGGCACTCTTCCCGCTGGCGATTCCCCCGGTGAGCCCTAATAAGAGCCGGTCGTCTTTGCCTCTTATTGCCTCCACGCTTTCCAATCCTCCGTAGGACATGGGGAATGCACTCGTCACGTCACTCTCCGCCCCGGCATAACTGATGGGATATCGAATACCCCTGCGATACAAGACCTCCAATCCCCTCAAGGCCTTCTCCATCATACCTGCGGGCAGCGCCATGACCAGGTCTTCGTCCTGGGCATGCCCGTACCGGCGCTCTCCGTAGCAGGGAATGCTCAATGAGGGCTTCCCATCCAGATAGCATCGCGCAATGGCATCGGAGCAGGATGACTCCCCCACACAGAAAAACTGCATGGCCTCATAGTCTTCAAACTGCAAGGCATTGATCAAAAGCATCATCTGCGCCGGATTGGCATAGATGAGGACGATGTCCGGTTCAAAGGGCCCGTAGACCAGAGGGGCCATGACCACCGCCTCATATTTTCCCAGGGGCAGCCTCGGGATGGAGGCCTCGTATTTCTTTCCGTCGTCCTTGGTCTTGACCCAGACAATACTCCGAAAGGTCCCATCCTTGTACACTTCGGGAAGATCCGTGAGTCCCAGGATGGAAGGGCATGTCGGTGTCATAAAATCACCCACCTCTGCACCCACGGTCCAATCAAAATTTCTGACCATGGTTATCATCTGGCAGAGGGTCACCTTCTTTTCCATGCGCCGCATAAATGGAATGCGGGCGATCTCCATCTTTTCTTCCAGCAGCTTAAAGGCGACTGGAAAAGACTTGAGCCGCATCAGGAGTTCCATCCTCCTGACCAGCTTTTCCCAATCAGTTTGCCTGTCCATTATCCCTCCTTATCCGTTTTGACGATAGGCCAGTGGGATGCACCCGTCACCCTTTTTCAGCGCCTCGATAAGTTCCCTCTCATCGCGAATGCCGGCTGAAAAGGAGGTGGCATAGATCCCCACGGCCATAACCTCGTGGCTGTCGCTTCCCCCAATGGCCGTTAAATCGAGGCCCTCGGCAACGCGTGATGCAAGGGCATTCTCCTTTTGGGTGACCTTGCTGTTGAGCACTTCCACACCGTCAACCCATTTAAAAAGAGGCCTTTCCATGGCCTTTTCCGGGCTTAGGCCCAGTTTGCCCACACCAAAGGTCAAAAACCCCCTGAAAGGGTGGGCCGCGATGATACAGCCTTCGGCCTCGATCACCTCTTTCCTCAATTCCTCCAGCGTGATAATCCCCCTGATATCCTTTTCCAGGCCAAAGACCAGCATATCTCCCTGGTCCGTGGTGATTTCATTCCCCCTGAGCACAAGGAACCCGTGCCTCTGCCTCAGGTCTTCCACTGCCTCGTAAGGCCA
>JAFDIX010000891.1 GCA_019307805.1 Deltaproteobacteria bacterium
ATTTCTTTTCTTTTTTCTTTGATGAGGCAGACCTGTCTGAAAATCATTTCTCGAAGACAATCAACCGGGTCTTCATGGCTCTCATTCGCCTTTTTGAGCTCCTCAAGAAGGGTTGAACCAATATCTTCAATAATACAGTAGAGGATCTCATCTTTATTCTTGAAGTGAATATACACGGTGGAATTGGTGACCCCCACTGCCCGCACAATATCCCTGATGGAGGCCTTGACAAATCCATGGAGGTAGAAAAGGTCCACCGCCTTATTGAGTATCCTCTTTTTGGTATCTGATTTTTTCATGATTACGCCTTCCTGAAAATCTTGAAAAGCTTGATATGACACGAACTGTATGAACGTTCGTTCTATATTCAGGCCGATGCATTGTCAAGTGAAATGTTGCCAAAGGGAAATTCCCTTGACACATTTTGCGCCTGTTTATATAAACGAACATTCGTTCTAAACCGCCGCAGGCGGCTTTCTGGAAAATATTTGATATTTTCCAGATATGAGAGATTCGATGGTCAGGTGAAATGAAGGAGGCGAAAGGAAATGGGGCAAAACAACGCATGTGTGATTGCCGGCGGGCAATGTAAATTCGGAGTCAGGGAGGCAAGTTACATTGATCTGGTTCAGGAGGCTGCAAAGGCGTGTCTCGATGATCTTCCCGGCCTCAAACCGGGCCACATCGATGGCTTGATCTATGCCTCGACCTATGTTGGAAGGAATTCCTGCCAGGTGAATCCGGCCCCTGTGGTTGCAGAAAGGATTGGCGTCAAACCAACCTCCATCTGCACCCGGCTCGATGTCCTCTGCGCCGGCGGCAGCACGGGGATACTTCTGGCACAGGGTCTGGTAGAGAGCGGAATGGCTGAGGTGGTCATTGTCGTTGGTTCTGAAAAACTCTACACCCCCGAGTACTGGCAGATACAGTACGGTGAAATTGCCGCTTCGGACCACGACTGGGACGGGCCCCAGGGTATTGGCCCCCCTCCCCTGTGGTTTGCCATGCAGGCCAAAGACCATATGCGACACTACGGGACAACCCGGGAACAACTGGCTGCCGTATCCGTGGCCAACTACAAATACGGCATCAACAATCCCAAGGGACAGTTTCAAAAAGAACTGACCACCGAAGAGGTCCTGGAGGCCCGTGAAATCGCATTCCCCCTTGGGCTTTTTGACTGCTGTCCCCTGACAGACGGTGCCACGGCCATCATTGTCGCCAATGAGGAGCGGGCCAGAGATCTTTCAGAGCGTCCCCTGGTCTACCTCCGGGGAGGCGCACAGGTCACCATGAACAGTGTCACGGCCAACTGGCCCGGTGAACATCTGGGTGACTGGCCGCACATGCGACTGGCTGCCCAAAAGGCCTTCTCGCGTTCAAAACTGAGTCTCGAGGACATTGATGTTGCCCAGGTGCACGACTGTTTCAGTATTTCCCAAATCATCGAGGTCGAGGAATTGGGCTTCTGTGAAAAGGGAGAGGGAGGACCCTTCATAGCCGCCGGGGAAACAAAAATTGACGGCAGGATTCCCATGAACACGGACGGGGGTCTCCTGTCCTGCGGCCATCCCCTGGGAGCCACGGGAATACGCCAGGGGATCGAGATCATGAAACAGCTTCAAGGCAGGGCCGCAAATCAGGTCAAGGACGCCCGGTTCGGCCTTACCCACAATCTCAGTGGCGTCAATGTAGAGCATACGATTGTCACCTACGGAAGAGAGCCAAGGAAATAAAGGAGAAAGCCATGGAAGGAGTCCCGATTTTAGAGGGCAGATATAGCAATATTCTGGATATGTACCCCCTTGAATGCAAAGAATTCAACAGGGTTTACAAATTCTATGATCATCTCAAAGAAGGGAGATGGACAACGACCAGGTGCAGGGAGTGCGAGAAGGTCTCCTACCCGCCCCGGGTCATCTGCCCTGAATGCTATTCGGAAGAGCTTGAATGGATCGACCTCCCCAAAAAGGGGAAAGTCGTGACCACCGCGGAAAAATTGGGAGGGATTCCCATAGGCTTTCCTCCCCCCCTGATCAATGCGTGGATAGAGTTTCCTGAGGGAAGTCCCATAAAGCATGTTTTGAGTCGTATTATCAACTGCGAACAAGGAAAACTTAAAGAAGGAGATGA